>DJMH01000036.1:20395-24746 GCA_002435305.1 Dehalococcoidia bacterium UBA6495 | reverse complement strand
GACGATGATTACAGGGTGTTCGCACAACTTGGGGTAAACAATATTTGTGGATACCCACCAGGTGACCCTCGAGAATGGACTTCACAAGTCTTGAACGCTTATAGAGAACATGTTGAATCTTTTGGGTTGAAGTTGGATTTTATTCCACTGCCACTCAATTCTCATGAGATATCCTTTGCAGAAAACCCTGGCATTATGCTTGGAAAATCTCCTGACCGAGATAGAGAAATTGACCTGATACAAAATATCATTATGAATTGCTCCTTAGCAGGTATACCTGCTGTTAAGTACAACTTGACCCTTTTGGGTGTAGTGAGTACTGAAGACGAACATTGGCGGGGAGGGTCTACGACTAGGGCATTTAGATATCAGAATGCGATACAGGAACCGCCTTTAACTATCGCGGGCCAGACCACAGAGGAAATGATGTGGGAAAGAATAGATTATTTTGTTCAGTCAGTGGTACCTGTCGCGGATGAGTACAAAATTCGCATGGCCCTTCACCCTCATGATCCTGCAATGCCCAGACCCCACGGTTTTAGAGGTGTTGACAGAGTTTTAGGAAGTGTCGACGGGTTGAAGAAATTTATTGATTTGAATTCAAGTGATTTTCACGGATTGAATTTTTGCCAAGGTACCGTTACGGAAATGTTAGAAAACCCATCAGAGGAAATTTTTGACGTTATCAGGTATTTTGGTGAAAGGAAAAAGATATTCAACGTTCATTTCCGAAACATTAAAGGACAGTTTCTAGATTTTGTAGAGACGTATATTGATGATGGAGATGTCGATATGAAAAAGTGTGTAAACCTGTACGGAGAACTCGGTTACCCCTATATGCTGATGCCTGATCATGTGCCAAACATGTCGGGGGAAAATTCTAAAATGGTAGGGTTTGCATATACCTACGGGTACATCAAAGGATTAATTGATTCTGCTGGATTTGGGCCAGGGTAAGCTTTTGGCCACTAAGGTAGTAATGCTTCGTTTATTGTAACTCCAAATCCTGGGCCATCTGTAGGTGAAATATAGCCATTCAGGGGATATGGTTCGCCTATCCATAGATCATCTTTGTTACCACCCTTCGTACCTGGAAGTACTTCTGCTAAATCATCGCAGGTTGAAGAGACAATTAAGTGAAGTCCCCATACTTCTCCCCCTCTATGTGGTACGACGGGTATATTGAGGTCATTTCCCATCTCAGTGATCCGAATGCCAGATGTTAGGCCTCCACACCATGTTATATCAGGCTGCCATAGGTCTAAAGCCTTTGTTCTGGCTATTTCTTGGTAACCATATTCAGTGAATTCATGTTCTCCACCGGCGATCAAAGTAGGCTTCACCAAATTCCTTAATTCAGCTTGAGCGACTAGAGCATCAGGGTTAATCACATCCTCAAACCAGTAAATATCGAATTCTTTTAAAGATTTTGACATTTCTAGGGTAATGTCAAAACTCCATGACATGTATGTATCTATCATAATTAAAGCTTTTTGGCCTAATAAATTTCTTGCTTTATCCGCAGTGGCTATGGCCGTTGAAATGTCTTTGTCTGAGACCCACCTATGTGGAAATTTATGGGCAGTAAAACCTAACTCTGTATACCATTCTATGTCCGTTCCTGTAGCGTACGACCGAACTGAATCCTTTTTTCGGTCTCCTATTAGTTCATATACCGGACAATTTTCTCCCTTCCCAAGCAGATCCCACAAAGCTAAGTCCACTCCACTTAAGGCCATTATTGCAATACCTTTTCTGCCATATGGGAGAGAAGCGGAATAAAGGTGGTCCCAAGCTTCTTTGATATCTTGTGTGGTGGCTATTTCCTTGCCTAAAAGAAGTTCCCTGAAATGCTTATTCACAACTTCTACCCCGGCTACACCCCCGCCTCCGTATCCTACTCCTACGATACCCTGATCTGTTTCAACTCTCACAACTATTTGCCAAAAGTGCGTTCGCCAAGAAGGTGCTACGTTCCTATAGTTGGGATAGACTGCTTTTACTTCAGTAATTTTCATTAACTTCATCCTACAATTCTGAATTGGTATAGCTTTTATGTTGTTAAGTAGTTACGGCTATAATAACTTGACCGTAGGTAAACATTAAGAGGGGAGTTAACATGGGATTTGAAACTATCTTGGTAGAACAAATCGGAAGAGTAGGAATCATAACCTTAAACAGACCTGATTTTTTAAATGCCTTTAATGAGGATCTCAACAGAGAATTACGGCTACAAATCAGGGACTTTAACAATGATTCGACAATTGGATCTATAGTTATTACTGGAGCGGGGAGAGCTTTTTCAGCAGGAGCAGATGTAAGCAATTTTGAGGCAACTGTGAAAGGCGAATCAAAAAAATCTAATGACGAGACAGCTGCCTTCCCAAAATGGCCCATATTTATGAAGGAATCCAAACCTACTATTTGCGCCATTAATGGTTATGCTATTGGTATGGGTATAACTCTGCCATTGGGTTGCGATATTCGCCTCATGTCAGAAAGTGCGAAACTTTCTTTTCGATTCGCATACATTGGGTTGACCCCTGAATTCGGCAGCACTAATCTTTTAACTCAGACAGTTGGTATGTCGAAGGCCATGGAATTTATGCTCACGGGTCGCTTTATTGAGGCCGATGAAGCCCTGGAATCTGGATTGGTTAATCACGTCTACCCAGATGAGGAATTAGTTGGTAAAGCATTGGAGTTGGCTACCGCCATAGCTTTTAATCCCGGCTGGCAGCTCAGCCAGATTAAAAGAATGATGAGGGATCATCAATATAACGATAATCTTGATGAGGTAATGGATATAGAAAGTAGATTCTTTAGTCAGTCACAACAAACAGCCGCCCACAAAGAATTTCTTACCTCTTTCCGAGAGAAGAGATCTCCTGATTATCATAATCTATCCTGAAGGAGTAGCTGTATGAAAGGATCTAAGGGACCAGTCATAGGTTTGACATGTTCTGATGCCGACAGATCGCTGCCCTACGCATCTATGGTAGACAAATTTGGAGGTCAGGTGAAACTCATCACCCCGTCAAATGTTGATAGTGTCTCTGAAGCTAGCAACAATATAGATGGATTACTGTTGGCTGGTGGGGCGGATGTCCACCCTAAACACTATGGTGAAGATTCTGATCCCGACTCCGGCTCCTGGTATAACGAAGACCTCGATGATCTGGAAATACCTATATTGGAATCTGCACTTGAAACAGATTTGCCGATTTTAGCCATATGCAGGGGTATGCAGGTTTTGAACGTTTCGATGGGTGGGTCCTTGATTCAACACATCGATGGTCATAACGGCGAACAGGTTGAAGGAGATGATCGTCGCTCTAGTTACCATCGAATTTTTCTGTCTCCGGGATGTAAATTATCCGCTACGGTTGGTTCCGGAGGGTTTGTTCGGGTCAATCATCGACATCACCAGGGGATTGCTGAGGCACAAAAATCCGATGCTCTTATGGCTTCCGCCTGGTCAATGGAAGATGGCCTAATAGAAGCCCTTGAAAGTCCGAATCATCGATGGGTTTTAGGGGTCCAATTCCACCCCGAAAGAAGAGCGGAAATTCCCCCGCATTTTGATAAATTGTTCGAAACCCTAGTTTTTAAGGCTTCATCCACTACATAAAGGGGTTTTATAGTCATAAAACCACTACTTTTTGTGCTATAATTACGAGTAGCAACAATTATGAGATCTTCGTGAAATTGTTGCATTTATATTATTGACCAGAACCTATTCTATGCATGATCGGCATATGCGAAATTTTGGTTTCCTTCCGGAGTATTAATTTATGACATCTAGCAAGTCGGAATTCGGCTTTATAAAAACCACCTCTATAGTAGATGAGATGAGGAGTTCTTATCTTGACTATGCGATGAGCGTGATTGTCTCAAGGGCCTTACCTGATGCCAGAGATGGGTTAAAACCAGTTCAAAGGCGTATTCTGTATGCGATGCACGATCTTGGTATGCGGCCAGGGACTGGGTATAAAAAAAGCGCGAGACTAGTTGGGGAAGTTTTAGGGAAGTGGCACCCTCACGGAGATCTGGCTGTCTATGAAGCGATGGTTAGACTGGCCCAAGATTTTACGGTCAGGATGCCTTTGGTTGATGGGCAGGGTAACTTTGGCAGTATTGATAACGATCCACCGGCTGCAATGAGATACACTGAGGCTCGCCTGACCCGTGTAGCGGAAGTGATGCTAGCGAACTTGGATCAGGAAACGGTTGATTGGTCACTAAATTTCGACGATACCCTTAGAGAACCTGTTGTTTTGCCAGCAAGACTTCCCAATCTTTTAGTGAATGGTGCTTCGGGAATTGCGGTTGGTATGGCAACAAATATACC
>DJMH01000036.1:0-20066 GCA_002435305.1 Dehalococcoidia bacterium UBA6495 | reverse complement strand
CCTCATAATTTGAGGGAGGTTTGTAATGCTGTGAATGCTCTGATAGATAATCCGGAGGCCACTTCGGAAGATTTAATGAAATACGTTAGGGCACCAGACTTTCCCACTGGTGGCACCATAATGGGTACCAGTGGTGCCAGAGAGGCGTACACGACAGGAAAAGGGCAGATCGTTGTTCGAGCTGTTGCAGAGGTGGAGGAGATGCCCCGGAATGTAAACAGGATGCAGATAGTAGTGACTGAACTGCCTTATCAAGTCAACAAGGCGGGGTTGGTGGAAAAAATAGCTACTTTAGCAAAAAATCGCAGAATTGAGGGTGTGTCAGAGGTTCGTGACGAGTCCGACAGGGATGGAATGCGCGTAGTTATTGAACTTAGGGGAGGAGTTCAACCTCAAGTTGTGTTGAATAATTTGTACAAACAAACTCCACTTCAGTCTTCATTCTCAGCCAATATGTTAGCTCTTATAGATGATATACCGAGAGTTATAACTCTCAAAATAGCTTTACAGCAGTACATAAAGTTCAGGCAGCAGGTAGTTAGGCGTAGGTCTGAATTCGAATTAAAGAAGGCTGAAGAAAGAGCCCATATATTGGCAGGTCTTAGGATTGCCTTAAGTAACCTTGATGAGGTTATCAAGCTTATTCGTAATTCACAGGATGTCGAAAATGCTAGGATCGAACTTATGGCTACTTTTGATCTAGATCAACCGCAGGCACAGGCTATTCTAGATATGCAGCTAAGGCGTTTGGCTGCCCTTGAGAGGGAAAAACTAGAACAGGAATATCAACAACTGCAAGAGACGATTAAGGGACTTCAAGAGCTTCTTGGTGATGAAAGTAAAATATTGGATGTCATCAAAGATGAAACAGAGGAAGTAAAGAGCAAGCATGGAGATAAGAGGAGAACCTCGATAAGTCATGATGCTTATGACCTCAGTCGTGAAGAGTTAGAAGCCCATGAACAAATTGTTATCACTCTTAGTCAGGGTGGATATTTAAAAAGAATTCAGTCGAATACCTTTAGGCGCCAGCACAGAGGAGGTAGGGGTGTTTCCGGTATGAACACCAGAGACGATGATCCTGTAAAGGAATTGATGGTAGTGGATAGCCACGACAAATTAATGTTTTTCACCAATAAAGGGCGTGTTTTATCAAAGATCGGGTATGAATTAAGGGCAGATCAAAGTAGAAACACTCGAGGGGTCCCTGTGGCCAACATAATAAATGTTTGGGATACCGAAAGTATAAGTGCATTGATAAATATTGGAAAAAAACAATATGAGGACTATGAATATCTTGTGCTAGGAACTCGGCAAGGTCGAGTTAAAAGAATTAATCTTGATGATGTTGAACACATTAGGCCATCTGGATTGATCATCATGAATCTTAAAGGTGATGATGAATTAGTATCTGTGAAATTGGCTAAGCAAAAGGACGATATAATTTTCATATCAGAGCAGGGTATGGGGATAAGATTTTCAGTAGACGATCTTCCGGTACGTCGTCGGACTGCGGGTGGTGTTAAAGGAATGTCATTAAGAACAGGTGATAGGGTGGTTTCAATGGATGTGGGTAACGATGATAGTAAATTGCTTGTTGTCAGCAAATTAGGACGAGGCAAAGTAAACCCTCTCGGCGAGTACAGAAGACAAGGCCGCGGTGGGTTGGGTTTACGAGCTTTCAAGCTTACTAAAAACACAGGACTAATAGCAGATGCCCAAATAGTGGATGAAACCAATGAGGTTTACCTAGTTTCTGAGAATGCTCAAGTTATGAGGACTGATTTGAGTGAGATAAGGAGTCTGACTGGAAGAATCACGCAGGGAGTGACGATATTTAAGCCTAGGCCAGGTGATTCAGTTTCTTCAATCGCATGCGTCGGTGACTTTGCAATTGACGACGATGAGGATGAAAAACAAACTGGAACAAAGCCATCGAAAAACGGTAAAACACCGAAAAATAAAAAATAGAGACCTCTGATAGGTTGTCAGGTGGTAAACGTACTGGCACTATGGGTGGGTTTTATATGTGTATTGCATAGATACTGGCAGCATCGGATTGCCTTGATCGCCCCTTAACCTCAAAGATGCCAATAACTAGAAAGTTGCTATCGGGTTTGCGGGTGATCCTGTTCCTCCTTGAACATAAAGTGGATTCAGGCTCAGCATAAATTCATACCTGTTCTCCTCAGCGCAAACGTTTGAAAGTGGTTCCAGATATGCGTTGTCAACAAGTGCGACTCCGTAGGCAAATATCACACCGTGGACAGTCCAAGGGATTTCGTATTCGTTGGGGGAAGCGTCCATCATATCCCAGCCCAATATAGCTATGTCATTGCTTTTGACAAATGGTAGGCATGAAGCATGGAGACCTGGTCTTCCATCTGGGGTACCCCATCTACCATTATTGTCGGCAGCATATTTGTCGCGACCACTATATACAAAGACGGCATCACCAGATTTTATCTCCACATTTTGTTCTGTGGCGATGTCTTCCAATTCCCATCCATGGACCGGTTCGCTTAGTGTTACATATGGTTTGTTTCTATGTTTAGGTACATCTAGTAATACCCCGCGCGTTAAAATACCGTCTTTCCATTCTTCGACGGTACCAAAATTTGCACCGCTAAATTTAATGACATCATCAGGGGTTTTACCTTCCCACATCCCATTCTTATCCCAAACATGGCATAAAGCATCTATATGGGTCGTAGCAGTGCCGTGATAAAAAACACCGTAGTAATCCATTGCGGCCCCACCCTCAAATTGTCTTTCCTCTTTGTGCATATAGTGCTGGGCAGGCCTAGGATTATCTCCTGCAGGGGTTACTGGAAACGGTCTACTTAGAGATACTGTCCTTCCAATTTTTGCTAGCGATACTGCTTCTAAGCGCTTCTCATCCGTAATTAAGTTTATGGCCCCGGCGGAACTTTTATCGCCCCATCTACCCCAGTTGGTATCCTCCAGATAAGAATCGACCTCTGATTTAGAAGGTATATTTCTAGCCGCCATTGCTGGTTGACTCCTTTATCGATCTGCTTGATGAACTGGAATGTTATTAGTCCGCTATGGTTACACCTGCCATATCCTCCATAAAATTAGCGATAGCAGAGTGATCAGAGTTGCCTTTACCATCGTTAATAAGGGATCCTAGTATCTGCTGTACCATGGCGGTCACCATCAAAGGAACACCGACATCTTTTCCTGTTAGTATGGCGTTGTGTAGATCTTTCTGATGGAGAACTATCCTAAAGCCAGGATCGAAATTTCCCTCTAGCATCATTGGGCCTTTCGTATTCATTACGGTGCTGCCGGCCAACCCTCCTTTGATAGCTTCGAATACTACTTTGGGGTCAATTCCAGATTTTTTCGCTAATACAAGTGCTTCCCCTAAGGCCGCGATATTTCCAGCGACTATAATTTGGTTTGCCAACTTTGTTGTGTTCCCTGCTCCGTACCCTCCGCAAAGAACTATGCTGCCGGACATTGCAGTTAGCATGTCATAATTCTTTTCGAAAATAGCTTTTTCACCTCCTACCATAACGGCCAGGGTTCCTTCAATAGCTCCCGTTTCTCCACCACTTACTGGGGCATCTAAGAAATTTACACCTGCGGCGTCGCAGGCTTCCCCTATCTTTTTTGAAGATGCAGGAGCTATTGAACTCATATCGATCACAGTATCGCCCTTTGAGGCCCCTTCTAATACACCACCAGGTCCCATAATCGCAGCTTCTGATTGAGGAGAGTCCGGGACCATTGTTATAACTAGGGGGGTTTTAGATGCTACTTCAGCTGCGGAAGACGCCGGGATGGCACCTTCAGTGGCCATTTCTTCAACTGCCTCAGCGACTATGTCATAAACAGTCACTGCGTAGTCTGCTTTTATTAAGTTCTTAACCATGGGCTTTCCCATGATTCCTAAGCCAACAAAACCTATTTCACCTCGTGCCATTTTTGACGACTCCTTCATTGGTTTGTTCCAGCAAAACTGGAGACTAAAACGTGCCTTTAATTTTGCTGTTCTTTTGTTTTCACGGACACCCCAATTATAGACTTAGATGCCACTCGGTCAACATTAGGTTGGGCAAGAGGCTGGACAAGGAATACTGTTCCCAATATAGGCCTCAGTTTTACAACTTCAATTAATGGTTCTCTGTTATTATTCCGATGTAATTTTGTTCATTGATTAATCAATAAAATAGGAGATGGGAAGTGTCTGAATTAACCCAAAATGAAATCGATTCTGTTACTGGTATGCAAACCTGTGCTGTTTCCAATGCTATTGAAAGTTTAAATATTAGATCGAGAACCGAAGGATTCATGACCCCTGATATTAAAAGTATGTTTCCGGATATGGGGTCTATAGCGGGTTTTGCAGTTACTGCTGTTATTAAGGCCTCCACTCCGCCTTCAGGTAACATGAATTATTCTCGAGTGAAATGGGTTGATGAGATACTAAAGATTCCAGGTCCAAGAGTTATTGTAATGAAAGATTTGGATCATCCGTTTGTAATCGGATCTTTTTGGGGTGAGGTTCAAAGTGCAATCCACAGTTCCCTAGATTGTGTGGGAGTCGTTACTGATGGAGGGGTTCGGGATCTAGACGAAATGCAAGAATGGGGCTTTAATGCCTTCGCAAGTACAGCTCTGGTTTCTAGAGCTAATGTTCATCTAGTGGAAGCAAACATTCCAGTCACAATCGGTGGCGTTACTGTGAATCCGGGAGATTTACTTCTTGGAGATAAACATGGGGTGATTAGTATTCCCAAAGATATCGTGAAGGATTTACCCGATGCTATCGCTAAAGTGGAGGCAGGCGAAAAAGAGATTATAGACGTGTGCAAAGACCAAAATTTTTCTCCAGAGAAACTGAAAGATATACTTCGCCAAAGATACGGCGGCTAATTACTTTAACTTAAGGAAAACAAATGGCTTCACCAAAAGTAGTGTTTCTGACGGGATTAAAAGAGGCGTTGATAGATGAGGTTATTTCGTACAGCCCTACTGATTACCAAATTATAGTACTAGATAAATCCTCGACAGAACAACAACAAATAGATGAGGTTCGCGATGCGGATTTCTTATTGTGTTATGGACAAGATCCTTCGGACGCAGTCATCAGATCATTAGGTAAATGTCGTCTTGTGCAGTTACTTGCGGCAGGATACGATCGTATGAATTTGGAGCTTCTTTCGGAACTTGAAATACCTTGTGCCAATAATGGGGGTGCCAACTCATGGGCAGTTGCGGACCAGGCGCTACTTTTAATGCTTGCAATATATAAACAGCTTTTGGCAAGTGATAATGCGACCAAGGGAGGGCGTTGGTCTGAACCGATAACCGGTCAAAATACATTTGAGATGGCTAATAAAAAAGTTGGGATTTTAGGTATAGGCAATATCGGCAGGCAGGTGGCTAAGCGTGTCCAGGGCTTTGACGCTGAGGTACAGTATTTTGACTTATACCCCCTCGACGATAAGACCGAAAAAAAATTAGAGGTTAAGTATGTGTCGCTAGAAGAACTTTTTAAGACCTCTGACATAATCACATGCCATACTCCTTTGACAAAAGAAACAAGACATATAGTTAATTCAAACACTCTTTCTATGATGAAACCTACCGCTATATTGATAAACACCTCGAGAGGACCGGTAGTAGACGAGGTAGCTTTGATTAATGCCTTGGAAGAAGGCCTTATCGCTGCCGCTGGGTTAGACGTTTTTGAAAAAGAACCGGTGCATCCGGATAATCCTTTATTAAAAATGGACAATGTTGTAGCTACTCCGCATATGGCGGGTACGACTTGGGATACTTGGGCTAGAAGGGCCAATTTCGGTTTTGAAAACATGGAGAGGGTAAGACAGGGAGAGGCCCCGCAGGCAGTGGTTAGAAATTTCGATTCCAGCTGAACCAATTCGGCTACAGGATAAAACGATGGGACAGGATGTGAGACTCCGGCTCGAAAAGAACGAGGAAAGTTTGAATTCCCATGCCTGTCGGTCAGCCAATTCTCGAGGTAGGACGAAAGTAGAAAGCCCTAGCCCTATAAGGACTGAATTTCAAAGGGATCGTGATCGGGTACTTCATTCAAAGTCATTTCGGAGAATGAAGCACAAGACTCAAGTTTTTATATCACCTGTAGGGGATCATTTTGTTACAAGACTCACCCATACTTTGGAGGTTGCTCAGATCGCCAGAACCATATCAAGGGCTTTGAATTTAAATGAAGACCTAACAGAGGCAATAGGTTTGGGACATGATATGGGCCACACCCCCTTTGGGCACATAGGTGAAGATGAATTAGGTAAATTAAGCCCTTTGGGATTTAGGCATAATGCCCAGAGTGTTCGACTTGTGGAGAAATTGGAAAAAGATGGAAAAGGATTGAATCTCACAGAGGAAGTAAGGGAAGGGATGCTTCATCATTCAAAGCCAAAGGGGGATTTTATGTCCTCAACCTTGGTTGAAGGTATTGGCCTTGAGGCCCAGGTGATAAGGATTTCTGATGCCATTGCATACCTCAACCATGATTTGGGCGATGCTTTCAGGGCTGGTGTTTTAACAGAAGCCGACTTGCCATATGAGACCAAGGAGTTTTTAGGAAGAAGACATTCTGAGCGGGTGGATCGTATGGTTATGGACATAATTTGTACTTCTAGTGGTTTATTGGAAAATACCTCATTAACATCTCCCCCAACAATTTCTATGAGCAGGTCAATGCGAGATGCTACAAATACTCTTCGCAATTTTATGTTTGAGAGAGTATATATGCCTGTAGATTCGGGCCCAGAAGGTAAAACTGCAAGGTTGATCATTAATGTTCTTTATGAGGCATTGGATAGTAACCATGATCTAATACCAAATGAATTTTTAGAAATAGGGGAGACCATTGATCATGCAATTGTGGATTATATTTCCGGGATGACGGATGGCTTTGCAATTCGGACTGCTGAGTCGCTATCTCCTGGAGCTGGACAGGTTTTTGCCAGTTAGATTAATAACTATTGTTATAATCCCAAAATGACCGAATTGACTAATCCCATCGATAGATTGAAAACTAGATTGGTTTTTAAGAACATCGACCATATACAAGAACATTTAGAGGCCATGCAAAGAGACCCGCATGGTTTGGAGTACAAGCCTTGGAAACTTGAGGTGGACAACATATGGAAAAAAATATTTTCGGATATAAACGAAATGTCGGAGGAGGCCCAGAAGATGGTTCTGGATTCAATGAGGGAGATATGGGTTAGTTACATTACTCATTATGGTGCTGTTGAAGGTTAAATCAGAAGGAGTGTCTAGCAATGTCATTGAGTTTTAACCCTAATTTGGAGCAGGCGAGAAGGCGTTCTGGGTTAGCACATAGGGTCTTGGTTAAACTAAAAACCTTGGGTCTGTCTGACAATCATGATGAGGCACTCGCTACATTGTGCACCGACATAGGAGATTTGTGGAGTTCACAGTTGGTATTTCTTGAAATACTCAATAGATTCCTGGAAGAATCGGATAATTGGGATTCCATTGGAGATGATTTTGCTGATATGTTGTCCAACGTAGAACATATCTCATGGCATATAGATAGCTTAAAAAAACCGTTGGAAATACTCGCCCAATATTCATATTCCGAATCAAAAAATACCGAATAGTAATTATTATGAGTGAAATAGACGAAATAAAGTCAAAATTAGATGTCGTTGACATTGTGTCTGAAAAGGTTCGCTTACAGCGAGCAGGCAGGAATTACAAGGCTAATTGTCCTTTTCATAGCGAGAAAACTCCGTCCTTCATAGTGGACCCAGGGAGACAATCTTGGAGATGTTTCGGATCATGTGGTGTTGGTGGAGACGTTTTTAGCTTTGTTATGAAGACTGAAAATATGGAGTTTTCTGACGCTTTAAGAATGCTTGCTCAACGCGCCGGAGTTGAACTACGTGGATATAAAAAGAACGAATCAAGGGATTCCTATTTTGAGATCAATAAAATAGCCTTGGATTTTTATAAAGATGCTCTTTTGACTGATGAAGCCCATTCTGCGCGTATCTATCTTAAGTCAAGAGGTGTAGATCAAACCTCGATTGAAAATTTCGGGCTTGGCTATAGTCCTCGAGGTCGAGATTCCCTTAAGTCTCACCTATTGTTCCATGATGTGGATTTGGGAAATGCGGTCGAATGTGGGTTATTAAATAAATTTGAGGATGGCACCACCAGAGATTTTTTCTGGGGGCGGTTGATGTTTCCAATATTTGATAGGTCGGGAAGACCGGCTGGATTTGGGGCGCGTTCTATGGACGACTCAATGCCGAAGTATATAAATACCGCAGCTACCCCGGTATTTGACAAAAGAAGTACTTTGTATGGGTTCCATATGGCAAGAGAGGCCATTAGAGACAGTGATTTAGGTGTAATTGTTGAAGGTTACATGGATGTAATTGCCGCCCATGAATATGGCTATAAAAATGTGGTGGCAAGTATGGGAACAGCTTTGACGGCAGAGCAAGTCAGACAGCTTAAAAACTTGGCTTCTACCTTTGTATTGGCCCTTGATCAAGATGTGGCTGGCCAAGAAGCTACCTTACGAAGTTTGGAATCCGCCTGGCAAATCTTTGGAGATTCTAATAAGAGGTCACGCGACCCTTTGTTTGCAGGCAACCCCACAAAGATTAATGTTGTGTCATTGCCGGAAGGGAAAGATCCAGATGAATTTATTCGTTCAGAAGGGTCTGACTGGGAAATGGTCGTGAATGGTGCTTTACCACTTATGGAATATCTAATTCCAGTTGTGTCAGGTCGATTTGATTTAGATGGTCCGGGTGGGAAGGGCCGGGTAGTTGAATCTCTTGCTCCGATTCTTAGATTATTAGATCCCTTCGATCGTGAAAAATATATCGGCATGTTAGCAGAACAATTATCTGCATCAGCCGATACAGTAGAAACTGCCCTAAAGAACGTTCGAGGAAGATTCAATCAAAGGGATCGCAATGTTGGAGAAAATCAATACGGAAAATTTAAAGAGCTAAAGCCAGCAGATAACAATTACAAACTTGATGAATATACATTGTCACTGATAATCAACCGGCCAGAATTGAAAGAGGCTGCGTTAGAACTAAACCCAGAGTGTTTTACCAGAACCGAGGATAGAGAAATTTACCTTAGATGGTTAAACCTGGACGCTAATGAATCTTTAATTAAATTATTGGATCCAGCTCTTGAGGAAAAGTTTTCCAATATACAAAATTACACTATGGTTCCTTCAAGTAATACAGATACGTTGATAGATTTTGATACGTGTGTCAAAAGATTGGAAAGAAGAAGATTGCAGCTTTATAGAGCAGACCTAATTCAATCGCAAGATACCGATTCTCCTCCTACAATTGACCTTCAAAATGAACTAGGCGGTTTGGATAGGCAAATATTGGAGACTTATAAAGGGGATAAAGAGGGGAATTAAGTGGTATCTTTGGTAAAATGTATTGTGGCAACTTGAAAGTTTTCAACCAGCGCCAATATTCGGAAAGGAGAAGGGAATGACTACTGATGGAATTCAGCATGTAGGAGGAGAGGCAGATCTCATAGATGGTGCCTTGAGAGGAAGTCGATCAAAAGAGGATGGATATAGGGCTGATGAGGAAGAGCAAGAAGAACAGGATGATTTAATAGAAGAAGAAGATGATGATGACGACGATGATGAGGATTCAACAGTTCTTGAGTTGGGCATGGATACCCGTTCTGCAAGACGAGATGTGGACGAGGATGACGATGCTCCCCCATCCCTTGAAGATTTGAAAGCTAAGGCTGCTCGGGAATGGGAAAAAGAAATTGGAAGTACAGACATAATCGATGATCCTGTCCGTATGTACCTAAGGGAAATAGGTCGGGTTGATCTTTTAAAGGCCCCCCAGGAAAGAGATTTGGCCCGAAAATTTGAAGGCAAACGATTTGTAGAAAATAAAGAAGTGGATTTGTCGCTTGAACAAGACACCCCACCGAAAGCAAGGGAAATTGTCGCAGATATGCTTAGGACTGTTGTGGATAGTGAAGATATTATAAAGGCAATTCTTACTTCAAAAGAAGTTGCGTATGACGGAACATTGCCTGATTTAATGGCGAATCCAGAAGTTAGAGAAGCCATCGATGGTATTTTTCAAGACGAACTGTTGGAACAAATCTCTGCGATTTTGTCAGAATTGAAGGATCAAGACCCACCCGAGACTGATGAATTGAAGGAGATGATTAAGCAGGCTTCGATTAACACTAGATTACTTCCTGACGACATATTTAAAGCAATTGATGGTAGACCCTCAATTGATCAATTGAGGGAAATAGTTGCGGATGATTCTCTTGTGGATAAGATGCAGCCATATGAACTTCTCTTTAGGCAACATATGGAACGTATAAAACAAAGAGGTGACGATGCCCAACAGCACCTTTCAGAAGCCAATTTGCGATTGGTAGTGAGTGTGGCAAAAAAATATATTGGTCGGGGAATGTCCCTTCTTGATCTGATACAGGAAGGTAATATAGGACTGATCAGAGCTGTAGAGAAATTCGATTACAGGAAAGGTTACAAATTCAGCACATACGCTACTTGGTGGATTAGACAAGCCATCACTCGCGCGATCGCTGATCAAGCTCGAACTATACGTATCCCAGTACATATGGTTGAAACTATAAATAAATTGCTAAGGGTAACAAGGAGATTAGTTCAAGAGTATGGGAGAGAACCGACCAGTGAAGAAATCGGTCGCGAAATGGAGATTGCTCCAGATAAGGTTAGAGAGATTCTAAAAATATCTCAGGAGCCCGTTTCATTGGAAACACCTATTGGAGAAGAAGAGGATAGCCATTTGGGTGATTTTATTCCTGACACGGCAGCCTTAGCGCCAGTAGAGGCGGCCTCTTACCAGCTCCTTCGAGAACAGGTTATTGATGTGCTAGACACTCTTAATGACAGAGAAGCGAGAGTTTTGGAACTCAGATTTGGGTTGGAAGATGGTAGAAGTAGAACTCTTGAAGAAGTTGGCAAAGACTTCGGCGTAACTAGAGAGAGAATTCGGCAAATAGAAGCCAAAGCCCTTCGTAAACTACGCCATCCTAATAGATCTAAAAAATTGAGAGACTTTCTAGAAAACTAAATGTCGCTTGGGACGATTAGGACTAACCCTGACAGCCATTCCAATGTGGTAAATAGTCGAGATGGTGCGCCAACTGTTGCGGTGATAAAGACAAAACCGGCGACTGTGGTTGCCGATGTCGGGTCCGTTATGCGTCTTGCAGGATACAAGTCTCAATTGGCCCCCGATGTAGGGACCCTTTTAAAAATCAATATATCCTGGCAGCATTATTATCCTGCCTGCTCTACCTCTCCCTGGCAATTAGATGGAGTTATAAAAACTCTAAAGGAAGATGGGTTTGAAGATTTAATTCCCACTCACAATGGAACCGTTGTAGTGGATGCCCGGGAGGGTGAAGTTAACAACAAACATGATGTGGTTGTGAGGCGGCACGGTTTGGAAAGTGTACATCTTGAGGATGTTGAGTGGGTGCCCCTTCATTTTTCGGACGATTTCCTAGTTTTGAATCAAATCTATCCTGACGGTATAAACATACCTAAATTTCTAATTGATAAGAATGTGATTCATCTTCCAACTATGAAGACTCATGTTTTCACTACTATTACAGGAGCGATGAAGAATGCATTTGGAGGATTACTAAATTTTCAAAGGCACTGGACTCACTCTGTAATACATGAAACTTTGGTTGATTTGTTGAGGATACAAAAAAAAATTCATCCCGGTATTTTTGCTTTGACAGACGGTACTTTTGCAGGTTCGGGACCAGGACCTCGAGCCATGCAATGGCATGAAAAAAACGTTTTATTAGCGGGGTCTGATCAAGTTGCTGTGGATGCAGTTGCTGCGAAAATGATGGGATTTGATCCTATGTCCATTGATTTTATTAGGATAGCTGATGAACATGGACTTGGATGTGGCCAAATATCTAAAATAAACATTGTTGGAGAAGATATATCTGATGTGAATTGGCAATTTCGAAGTGGAAACACTTTAGCCAGCAAAGGTCAAAAAATGATTTATTGGGGGAATTTGAAACCACTTGAAAACATGTTATTGAGGTCCAAATTGACCCCTTTGGCATATCTCGCTTCTAATATATATCACAATGAGTACTGGCTGCGATTCAAGGGGAAAAAGCGTATAACCGAAGCGATGAAAACCCAATGGGGGCGTCTTTTCTTAGATTATTAACCCAGTTAAAAGGACTGGGTATATTAGCTATCCTGAGCTGTCCTCTCCAAAAGATTCTTCGGCTTCTTCACCGGCGACCTCGGTTTCAGTTTCATCACCTTCCTCGCCTTCAGACTCTATCCTCTCCACTCTTGGAGCTACAACGCTAGCCACCATTTCCGATGCTTCGTTGATCACATTTACTCCTTCATCCACCTCTATGTCACTAACATAAAAATTTGTTTCAAAATCTACCAACAGTTCGGCCTCCAAAGTAATCGTCTTCGGTATTTCCAGAGGTAAGGCCTCTACCGTTAGCGTCAGTAGTGGTTGCAGTAGGGTGCCTCCCATCGTTCGCACCGCTGGAGAGGTGCCTATGACAGATATAGGTACTTGCGCCCGTACTGATTTCTCAACTTGTACTTTCATAAAATCCACATGTAAAACTTTATTGGTCACAGGGTGATACTGTACCTCTCTTATGAAACAGAGATTGTTTTGTTCTCCTCCATCCACATTTACAGTAACGGGTATGTTGGTACCTGCATCAGTTATAACACGGTCTAGAATTTTTGAATCGCATTGAAGGGGACTGGATTCTATTTCAGGACCATACATATGAATAGGTGTTAATCCATTGCTTCTGAGTTCAGATACTTTTTTCCCAGTAACTTCTCTTTTATTCACACTTAAATTCAGATTATCCACCTGGGAAAGCTCCTGTATTAACGTAATCGCAGCAAAAAACCGAATGGTTTAAATTATTTGGAACCGATAAATTTTAGCATAGGAGAAGCTTCTCATCATTCTTGGAGGTTGGTTAACTAAATAAATCTCTGATTCTTTCTGCAACCAGCTCCTCTTCACCAACCTTAAGTCCAAACATGTGGATTGCTATATAGTCGTCACCCTCTCTTGCCCTAGTCCATATCGGTGGATCCCCTTCCTTTAAAGTGTCTACTATTTCCTGGAGTGTCATCCCTGCTTTTTCTTCATCTATTCTTAATTCAACCCCGAAAGGCTGATGCCCAATGATGTTATTTATCATTCCAGAGGTAACAGCGGGTGTGTTTGAAAGAATATCTATGACCTTCTGACTTCTGGTTTCAATTTCTATGAGCCTTTCTTCATGATTTATTGTCATCCAGTTCCTTACCGCAGCAACAACGCCCACCATTTCCTGTCTATCTACCTTATGGGGCCTGCCTATTCCCCTTACACGGCGTCCTTCGTATCCAACAAATGATTGTTTAGAGATTTTGCGAATCATATCTTCCGTACCTAGAGCTAGACCGGTGGATTGTGAAGCGCCCATATATTTAGCTGCTATACATTGAAAATCTGCACCCATTTTAACGTATTTACCAAAAAGGTCTAAAGGATATATTAGACTGGCTGCATCAACTAAAACAGGAAGTTCATTTTGGTGAGCTATTCGTATAGTTTCTTCAAGCGTCAATGCATTTGGGTCATCCTCTGGCTCCACCATATAAAAATGTATGGCCGCTGTGTTTTCGTTTATAGCCTTTTCCAAATCTTGAGGGGTAGTGCCTTCATCCGAACCAAATTCTACCAATTTTGCGCCAGAAGCTTCTAAACATCTGTCATACCAATAACGCTGTTTTTTTTGAATAAGAATTTGGTTTTTCATTCCGGTGGTATCCGGCAATTGTTCTATTAATTCGTCATTATCGCCAGCCATGACTGCAGCTGCAGCTAAAGTCAAAGCTGAACCCGCACCTGAGGTTATGTAAGCAGCTGGGATACCTATCATTTCTGCTACCGCCGATCCTGCTTTTTCTTCCAATTCCATTAGCGGAATATAGGAGTCTCCAGCGAGGGCCATCGCTTCCCTAACTTCAGGAATCGGTGTCGATCCACCCAGCATTGTCACGCTACCAATTGCATTTATAATTGGAGTGGCACCGAGTTCTTTATATATGTTTCCGAGATTTTCTGATGTCATTGTGGACCTCCGCATATGAGATTCGATTTTATTATCTGTATTTAAGCCGTATGTTATTTTGAAATTTATTAACCTATAAAATTGAAATTCCTAATAAATAGCCGGCACCATAGGTGAAGGCAGCGGCTAAGGTGCCTGCTAAAAGCATCCTTACTGCACCTAGGAATATGTTTTTACCACTCGCTACTGAAACAATCCCTCCGACAATGAATAAGGCCGACGAGCTAAATATCGCACTGAGGACAATAGATATATTACCTGAAGAGAAAAGAATTGGGATTATTGGTACCAATGCTCCCAAAGCGAAAGCTAACAAACTACTAATTGCAGCTAACCATGGAGACCCTAAATTCTGTAGATTGAGTCCTAATTCCTCTCTTACCATAGTGTCTAATGCACGGGTTGGATCAGCCATCAGTGCCGACGCTATTACTCTTGCTTGACTTTCCTCAATGCCTTTTGCTCTGTATATAAGGACCAATTCTTCCTCTTCTTCCTCAGGCCACTCTTCCAGTTCAGCCCTTTCCATATCTATTTGATGTTCGTATATATCTTTCTGCGATCGAACAGAAATATATTCCCCAGTAGCCATTGATAAACTACCGGCAATTAGGGCCGCTACACCTGCTAAAATAATAAAATCAAAATTTCCTGATGCTGTTGTGCCACCTGCCACACCCATCATTAGGCAAAAGTTAGATACTAACCCGTCGTTTATTCCTAAAATTGCCGCTCTTACACTGCCACCATTTCCACGAGTGTGCCATACCTCCTGGATCTGTTGGTTGTCAGGGTTTCCCATGGCCATTCTTGACAGTATTCGGGCATGGTTTCTCTCTTCTTCTACAAGCTCTTGACCTTCTACTTCGTGTACGTATGCTCCAATCTCTTTGGACTCAATTCTTGCCAGCCAGGGCAATATCTTTTGCGGCCCGAATAGATAGCAAACCATTCGGATATAAATAAGTTTTGGAGTGTAGGTATGAAGAGTCACATCAGCAATGGGATTACCTAGTTTTTCTGACCAATGTCGGGCATGTCTTACCTCAGACTGGGAAAGTTGCTCAAAAATCTCAGATTTCTCGGGATCGGTTTCAAACTGAGCAAGTATTTTGTACATTGATGCAGCCTCAATTTCCGACCGCAGATATTCCTTGTAACGATTAGCATCGGATTTGGAAAGGCCGGAGGACATTCCGCTACTCTTTTAGTACTTTGCTTCTTATTGATTTCAACCGATTGATATTCTCTTCATCAGGCCCATCCCCATCGAATCCTGGAACTTCCAGGAAAAATGGTACCTGAGAAAATGCCGGGTTTCCGAGTATGACTTCAAAGCCTTCTTCACCGATGTAGCCTTCTCCGATATTTTCATGTCTATCTACTCCAGACCCGAATTCTACTTTGGCGTCGTTAGCGTGCACAGCTACCAGTCGCTCCAACCCGATTTTGGAGTCAAATTCCGCCATAATCGAATCGATAGCGTCATCAGAGGCTATGTTATAGCCTGCTGCAAAGCAGTGTTCCGTGTCTAAGCACACTTTAAGATTAGGATGATTCACTGCTTTTATGATGGTGCCAATTTCATCAAAGGAGGAACCAATATGAGATCCCATACCTGCGCTATTTTCGATGCATAACCATGTGCCACTTGGAGACTTTTCCAGAACTTCAGCGAGACATTTCACCGCTTGATTTAGTACTGTGTTGAAGCCTTTACCCTTATGGCTTCCTCCATGAAATATAACTCCTTCTGCGCCAATCTTCCCGGCAGTAATCATGTTATTTGTTAGGGATTCGATTGATTTTCCGAGTTGATTTTCATCTCCTCCTATGTTTACGAGATAACTACCATGTATGTAGCATGGCCCTATGCCAGTTTCTGAACTTTTTTTCTTGAAAAGGGCAATTTCCTCTTCCTTAGGAAAATTGAATTTCCAAGCCCTAGGAGATGATGCAAATATTTGAATAGCTTCTGCACCGATTGCCTGAGCCCTATCTATGGATTTACTGAGTCCACCTGAAGTGGATACATGCGCACCTAATTTCATGTCGATTTCCTGTTTGTATCGCTCTTTTATTCCAGTTTATCATGGGTAAGTAGGCCTAGTTCATTAGAACTATGATCGGTAGTAAGTATTGCCTATAATTAAGGTTCTATGAACATAAAAACATAATTGGAGAGATGTATATGCCAGTTAATACTGTAGGAATTATGAGTCCTGGTGATATGGGCCATGCAGTTGGGAAAGTTTTATCTGAAAGTGGCTTGGATGTCATCACCTGCACTAAGGATCGAAGCCTTAGGACTCGTAAGTTGGCCGAAGTTGCTGGGTTCAGGCAAGTTGCTAATTTGTCAGACTTAGTGATTCAAGCCGATCTAATTTTGTCTATTATGGTTCCATCTAGGGCGATGGATTTCGCTAAAGAAATAGCTCCATACATGAATTCCACTACGAGCCCCACGTTTTATGCTGATTGCAATGCAATATCTCCACAAACCTCCCAAAGCATATCAGAGGTAATAAATAATTCCGGAGGTGCATTCATTGACGGAGGAATAATCGGAGGGGCGCCAACGAAGGGGGATACTCCAAGATTTTATGTGTCTGGTCCTCATGCGGCAGTTGTGATGGAATTGGATGGGAAAGGGATAACTGTCAAAGCAATAGGAGATAAAATTGGACAAGCATCTGGTATAAAAATGTGTTACGCGGCTTTGACTAAAGGAACCCATACGCTCCATGTAGCTTTGCTTACCGCTGCTAATAAGATGGGTCTAACTGAGGATCTTAGAAATGAGTTTGAGTTCAGTCAAAAATCCCACCTCAATGCAATGGAGAAAGGAATTTCGAGGCTGCCAGCAAATGCGCATAGATGGATTGGTGAAATGGAGGAGATTGCATCCACTTTTGAGCATTTAGGCGTTACCCCAAATTTCCATAGGGGCGCGGCTGAAATATATAGGATGCTCAATGCCACTCCATTTGCTGAGGAAACCCCCGAAACCATCGATAATGACAGAACTACATGGGACACTATAGATGCTGTATCTAATTTAGATTAATGAAGATATTAAAGACATAAACCCATGAAAGGTCTAATATTAAAAGAACCTGGTCAGAGTCCGGATATACGGGTTCTTGATCTTCCTGAACCAACCTTAACCCCTAATGGAGTCATTATAAAAGTTGCCGCTGCCGGGCTTTGTCATCATGACATATCTGTGATGGATGGCACTCTAAGAAGGGGTACTAAAGTTGATGTCATATTAGGTCATGAAATATCTGGCACAGTGGTTGATATTGGTAGTGAAATCAGGGAATTTCGTTTAGGGGATCAGGTAGTGACTACCCTTACTGCATCATGTGGAGAATGCGGAAGCTGTGTTAGTGGGGATGATTATATGTGTGAATTTGGGCTTGGATATGGTCATGGTATTGATGGGGGATTCTCTGAATACATCCTAGTTCAAGAAAAAAACTTGGTAAACGTTGGCGATTTGGATTTGGTTCAAAGTGCGCTCTTATCCTGTCCCGTTGGTGTTTGTATAAAAGCTCTTATTGATAGAGGTTCTTTGGGAATGGATGACACATGTGTAGTTTTCGGGTCTGGAGGCGGTTTAGGTATTCATGCCCTCCAGGTGGCACAAACTCATACATCCAATGTTATCGGTTTCACGTCCTCTCCAAGCAAATTGGAAGAGATTGGTAAGTATGAAGCTTCCCCAACATTTTTACTTGATGACTCTTTAGACCCCACTGATTTAGTAATGGCTCTCACTGAAGATAAAGGGGCTGATGTCATTTTTAATTCTGTCGGGTCAAAATTTTTGAAAAGTTCAGTCAGTTCTTTAAGCCATGGTGGTAGGGTTTTGATGATGGGTGAATTATTAGGAGGAAATGGCTCACTTAACACCTCCGATTTGTTGTTTAAAAATGGAAGTGTTATCGGTTCTACCGGAGCTGGTAAGCCGCATATACAATCTGCGGTAAATATGGTCAGGAATGGGAATGTGGTTCCTGTGGTAGGGGGGATGTTCCCTTTGCATGATATAAGGGAGGCTTTTCATCTCATGAAAAATAAAGCTAGCGTTGGTAGATTGGTCTTAATTCCGTAAAAGACCTAAGAGGTCAGGAGGATATCAATTTTCCTATTGTTTTTTGGTCCCAGGAAACTAATACTTGAGTGGCAATTGCTATAGAACTGTAAGTTCCTACAATTACTCCTATGATTAAGACATACAAAAATTCCCGTATAGTGGTTCCACCAAATAGCAAAAGGGCCAATAGGGTGACCAATAGCGTGAAACTTGTATTGAGTGATCTGCCCATCGTTTCTGATATGCTGAGATTTACCACTTCCGGGAAAGGCCTATTGGTATAGGTCAATACATTTTCTCTAATTTTGTCGAATACTACGATGGTGTCATTGACGCTGTATCCTATTACTGTAAGGAGTGCTATTAGAAACATAGTGTTTACTTCTGTATCTAGGAAATATCCTAATATTGCAAAAATACCTACCACGATTAATGCGTCGTGTAACAAAGCAACAATCGCTGCTAGCCCATACCTAATAGGTCGAGGGACTTTCCTGAATGCCCACCAAACATAGAAAAATATCCCTAGCGCCGCGGCTAAAACTGCCCAGCAGGCACTGATTACTGTTTCTTGTGCAACTACAGCTGAAACCAGATCAAAACTAAGCACGGTATTAGTTTGCTCGGGCGAAAATTGATTATTTAGGTTGTCTACTAAGATATCTTTTTTTGTTTCATCGAGCGTTTTGGTGCGTAAGAAAAAAAGATCGTATCTTTTTTCGTCAATAGTTGAATTACCCAAATTTTGTACCGTAGATTCGGGATATCCAATAGCTTGCAACTTTTCCCTAATAGCTTTTTGATTGGCCCCGGAACCTTCCGGGAATTGGATTGTAAGACTAGATCCGCCAGTGAAATCAATGCCTGGATTAAGCCCTGGAGCTAAAATCAAAAAGACTATGCCAGGCAGTATGACTAACAATGACATTAGAAAAAACCATGGCCTTCGTTCTGAAAAATTCAATTATGATCTCCTAGCAAATGTTCAATTCTGGACATTGTCTTCAATTTCTCCACCACCAGTAGGGATAAACAAACGCACATTTTTAGAAACTGGTGTTAGTGCTACCACTCTCATTAAGGTTCTACTTACTGTAATAGCAGTAAACATGCTAACTGCAACCCCAACTGATAAGGTTATGGCGAAGCCTTGAACAATGGTCGCACCTAATTGTTCCGAAAACCAGTACAAAATCGCACAGGTAATCAATGTAGACACGTTTCCGTCTCTTATCGCGGGCCAAGCCCTATTAAATCCTATGTTGATTGAGGACAACATCGTGCGTCCCGCTCTCAATTCATCTTTCATCCTTTCAAAAATTAATATGTTCGCGTCAACTGCCATCCCAATGGACAGGATTGCAGCCGCCACTCCTGACAGGGTTAAGGTAATTGGCAACATTTTAAATATTGTTAAAACTATCATTGCGTAAATCATTAGAGACAATGACGCTATTAAGCCCGGAACCCTGTAATAGAGAACCATAAAAAATAGCACTAGGGACAGACCCGCTATACCCGCTATGACACTTTTCCTCAAAGAATCAGCTCCCAGCATGGCATCAACATCTCTTTCCTGAATCAATTGGATAGGTACAGGCAAACGACCTGATTCCAGTAACAGAGCTAAGTCTTTAACCCTTTCCAACGTGAAATCTCCGCCCTGTATTATTGCTGTACCTGCCGTGATTGGAGAATTCACTACAGGGGAGATCAATTCTTTTCCATCGAGGATTATAGCTATCTGGTCTCT
>DJMH01000116.1:10319-88238 GCA_002435305.1 Dehalococcoidia bacterium UBA6495 | reverse complement strand
ACAACTGTGTCCACATTAGTCAAGTTCATTTCCTTTACAGCAAAATCAATGAAATCAACTTTTTTCTTGACAGAATCCAACATGACCAAGTCATTTCCGGGAAACATCACCTTTAACGGAATCCCGGGCATACCGAATCCTGAACCTATATCCAGCATGCTTTCCCTTTCATCAAATAGGGATGGAACTGCCATGACAACACTGAGCGAATCCAAATAATGTCTGAGAACAACCGCAGGCCAGTCTAAAACCTTAGTCAGATTAACCTTAGAATTGGCATCTACCAGTAAATCATGGAAAAGCATCAATTTAGATATAGAAGTCCTCTGAGGGATTATCCCTAATGAAGAGAGACCAGAATAGAGTCTTCTTAGATTCCTAATCTCAGGAGGTTTTGAACCATGTTGTCTGGAATACGAAAACAACTATTCCTCCTACCCCTTAATTATTTATGAAACAAGAATCGTCTCTTTTCAACCAAATTTAACCAACAGTAAGAATATCTAAACATATTGTACGATGTGCCTAAACCGGTATTTCCAGTATTATTGCAGCAATTTCTATTGGAATCTTCTCCCGTGAAGTGCTACTATGCGGAACATGTTTGTGGTAGTGTTATAACTACGCGTAACTAAATAACTAAGACTGATTCAGTCAAATCATTGGTCAAGGAGGCATTGTTTAAGCTATGTTCAGGACCAAGACATTAATAATCATAACCGCATTGATGGTGTCGTTTCTAATACCGACAGTAGTCTTTGCAGAATCCGATGCTGTGACTTACGGTACAGCCGTAGTAACGAATGATCAGGCTGTTAACGACTCCTTAGTCGTTTCAATGTCGGGGGTTGCTCCTCCTGCCGAAGGTAGTGCATATAATGCAGTGCTCGTATCATCAGATGGTACTAAGTCTCTGGATTTAGGAGAGCTATCTGTAGTCCAACCAGTTATTCAAGGTGTTATCCAAGCAACTGGAAACATAAATTTCGTTTACGACAGTACTTCGGCAGGATATGACGGCCAAGATCTTTTAGTAAGCTATAGCCGGATTAAATTAACGAACGGGTCGGGTGGATCTACGGCCTATAGTGATAACGTACCAGTAAATGCTGCCGTTTATATCAATAACGCAATGGCTGATATAAACAGCATAGACGCGCATTTAGCAGCAGCAATAGCTAGCGCTTTCTCCGCACAATCGTCATCCGACATTGATGAG
The DNA here is from genome assembly GCA_002435305.1 of Dehalococcoidia bacterium UBA6495. GTDB lineage: Bacteria > Chloroflexota > Dehalococcoidia > Lucifugimonadales > UBA826 > UBA11996. The sequence continues at coordinate 87,019 of DJMH01000116.1, read as the reverse complement.
GTAAAAACTGAGATAGCTAGTGCCGTTGCGGATGCCTCCACGATTAGCGGTCTCGCCGACGGCTTAGGAGCTAACGTCACCGCCGCAGCTGCTGAAGATGTTGAAGATAGCAATCTGGCTGAAGGGGCTGCTGGGGTAATAGCCTCTGCAGCTAACATTTCATCGTGGGTTAATGCTGCAAAAGCTACTGCGGACAACGACATCGCCTCCCAAACCAGTGCATCCGTGGCAAATATTTTTGCTGGGAAAATTTTCAACGAACTTTCGGCAGCCAGGAATGGCTGGGATGCAAATACAGATGGATCCATTTCTTCCTCTACCGGAGAGGGAGGGGTTGCGCAGGCTAGAGCTAGCGCTCAGCAAATGGCCACTCTAACCTTAGAAGCTAAGGATCTCCCAGGAAGTAAAATAGCAACCGTGGCAGGTGCTGGCGGCGGCGGTAGTGTATTAGGGCTTGGGCTACCAAGCGTTGGGGAAAAAATAATTAGAGATCTTATGTTACTGTCATGCCTACTTGGCATCGCGATGGTAGGAGTTGGCTCTGTTATCCTTTCGAGGAACAGAACATAATTCAGATATAAAATTCCTTTGGATAAAAAAACCCCGCTCGCTCGAACGGGGTTTTTTTTTGCCTGCCGTAGTGAGTAATAATGATAAAAAATAATTTCTACATTATTCTAGTAGTCATTTATCTAGTTAGTCTATTAAATCTATCTTGTACATCAGATAACCCACTTTCCTCCGAAAGCCAAACCAGGACGGCAAAGCAAATATTAGACCAGAGCGGAACAATAATGAAGTCTGTCTCGTCTTTTGAATTTCGATTATCGCACAAGAATATTAGTGGCACCCGAATTGGTGATTTGGTTTTCTCGAGCGCAACCGGGTTAATATCTGATAGGAATTCAATGCTTATTGAAGCCAAATTCTTGTTTGGCAATTTGACCCTTTCTGGCGGTTTTTCAACGATCGGCAATACTACTTTTTTCTTAAACCCACTTACTCAAAAATGGGAGGTGACCGAAGATTCCGTAACCCCTCTTTCCTTTTTTGATCCCGAGAAAGGAATTGAGAAAATACTATCCAGCATTACTTCCCCAAAATTCAGATCCACTAGCGAGAAATATTGGAACATAGAAGGATCTATGCCGGCTTCATCACTTTCTAATTTGGTCGGAGACACAAGTGATAATAACGTTGAAATAATTGTGTGGATAGACAAAGACTCCCTCTACCTAACCAGAGCAATTATTTTTGGTCAATTGAATGGATATGATGATTCAGAAAATATAGACGAAATCCAAAGAATAATTGACATATCCAGATTTAATGAGGCAATAGTTATTGAGAACCCTTTAAACTAGTATTTACAGCTAAATACATAATGAAAATTTCCAACAAAACCGTAGCTCTGATCCCTGTTTTTGCAGGTATATTTTTTGCTGCCGACGATCAAACTGTAATCGTAACGATACTTCCCCAGATAATGTCGGATTTAATGGTGGATGTGGCAGAACTGGATAAGGCCATGTGGACAGTTACAGGTTACCTATTAGGATACGTATCTGTAATGCCTATTATGGGCAGAATTTCCGACATATATGGACGCAAATTTATCTACGTAGCTTCTATGTCGGTTTTTATGCTGGGATCGGTTGGTACAGGATTGACTAATTCCATGGGGTTCTTGGAATCTTATTCCTACCATGACAGTACTTTAATCAGAAGCTGTGTATCCGGCATTTTAGAAGTCACAAGCTCCATAAACTGGGTTATTGGCACTCGAATAATCCAAGCTGTCGGGGCTGGCGCCTTAATCCCAATTACGATAGCAATCATTAGTGATTTTTATTCAGGCAAGGAAAGAGCTATCCCTTTGGGATTGACCGGGGCATCCGCAGAAGCAGGCGCAGTTACAGGTCCTTTATGGGGAGGAATAATCACTCAGTTTTTTTCATGGCAGTGGGTATTTTGGTTAAACATACCAATCGGGTTACTCGTAATAGCGGGGATTTTATTTCTTGTCCCTAACTCTAAGGGCATCGCGCATAAAATAGATTACCTTGGCTCAGGCATAATAGTCGCCGCGATCTGCTTTATCACATTGGGATGCTCACAATCTGGAAGTAACACATCATTTTTGGTAATTTTTGTATCTGTGGGGGTATCTTTGTTAATCGGTTACTACCTGCTATCAAAGCAGAACGATAATTCCGTCGTACCAATTGACCTATTTAAAAACGTCCCATTCCTAGCCGCGAACACCTTACATTTATTCTACGGGGCAGCCCTTATCATAAGTATGGTGACAATACCACTAATGGTAAATACCGTCCTATCCGGCACCTCTCTCGAAGGGGGCTTAATCCTAATGAGGATGACAATCGCTATCCCAATAGGGGCGGTGATGGGGGGATGGCTTAGCAAACATTTTGATCTCAGGATACCAGCGATTTCCGGGCTTATATTTTGTTTTGTAGCTCTACTGTTTATGAGCCGCTGGAACGAATTAATTGGGGACCCACTGATGTCATATCATTTATTAGTGGCAGGGTTTGGCTTTGGGTTGATGATAGCCCCGATTACAACATCCGCTATCAACAGCTCTAGTACACAATACCAAGGCTCGGCAGCTGGAATAATCAGCTCTTCACGATTCCTTGGAATGACTTTTGGAATCGCTGCGCTATCAGCTTGGGGATCTCAAAGATTCCAAGATTTACTACTAGGTATAGGTTTAAAAATTCCTGGAACTGGAATTTTTGGCACCCCCACGTTGGAATTTGAAAATCTATTAATCCAAGCAGGAATAAATTTATTCCATGATTTTTTTATGATTGGTGCAATACTCTGCTTAATTGGAATATTTCCATGCCTTTTATTGGTGAAACCCAGAATGGCCAAGGATCCTATGGAATAGCACGAGCAATCATTTTAATTGGTAAACCGACCCCCATCCACGTTAATAGACTGACCTGTAATATTTTCGGCGAGATCGGATGCTAAAAAGGCCACCATATTTCCGATATCTTCCGGAGTCTGCTCTCTTTGAAGCGGGACCCAAGCTTTAACAGTTTGATCGAAAAGCTTTTTACCTTCAAGACCTTTGGTCTCAAGACTGCCTCCAAATTGGGATCTTTTTCTTGCGATCGATTCCCATATTGGAGTCCATATGAGCCCTGGACAAACGGCATTTACATTCACATTATATGCAGCCATTTGTAAAGCATGCGATTGTGTCCAACTCACAACTGCCGCCTTTGAAGTACTGTAATGTGGTGAATCTGGACTTCCCTGCCGAGCGGCTATTGAAGCAATGTTAATAATTTTGCCGCGTTTCTGGTTCTGAAACTCTTTGCTAACCCTTTCGGAAACCTTTACAACCCCTCTTACATTAACCTCATATACTTCGGTCCAGTCTTGACTATTCGGAATTTCTCTATTCGACCAACCTTCAGATCCGATTATTCCGGCATTGTTGACCAATATATCAATTTTTTTTCTATCCTTGATGTGTTCTGAAATAATTTCATCAATTGAATTTTCATTAGTAACATCCATTTGCCTTGCTCTAAATTTATCACCGTAACCACAATGTTTTAGTGTATCCTCTGCGCCTTTCCCAGATATATCTGTCACTAACACATTTGCCCCTGCCAAGGCCAAAACCGAGCATATACCCCTACCTATACCGCTCCCTGCACCCGTGACTATAGCTTCTTTCCCAGACAAATTAATCATATTTAGTCCGACCTCAAAATCTTTTTCCATTCCGAAGTTACAAATCTTTTGCCCTGATACATTACGATAGGTCTTTTGATTAACCTAGGTTCTGCGATCATTAGATCCAACATTTCAGAGACAGACATATTTGATTTTTCCAAACCTAACTTTTTAAAAGAGGGGCTTCTCCAAGAAAATAGCTCAGATGGATCATCTCCTAATAAACCATCCTGAAGTTCATCCAAAGAAAAGGGATCCTTGAAAAAATCTCTTATTTCACAGTCAAATCCAGCCTGCGAAAGCTCCGCCTTCGCTTTTGTACAGCTACTTCAACGATTCCACCCGTAAAACAACAAATGCTGCATGCAAACCTCCAACGATAAAAAGCGATTATTCGACCACCCGGATCACATTACCTATCATTCTCACGACATCTAATTCCCTTAAGCTCGATACAGCCCGCGTTACAGAACTTTCATTGGCCTCGTGAGTCATAATGACCAGTTCAGCATTTGTAGATTGATCACCCAATCCCTTTTGGATAAAAGATGAAATGCTGATCCCGCAATCTCCGAAAACAGCAGCAATTCTAGCAAGTACTCCTGGTTGATCCTCAGCTTCAAGTCTAAAATAGTATTTGGTTATCAACGTATCTATTGATCTTATCTCTATCTCCTCAGATAACTGGACCGGGTCTAGTAAATCAGTACCACCAGCAATGGTTCGGGCAATATTGACGATATCCGCCACTACGGCACTACTCGTCGGCATAGAGCCTGCGCCTGGGCCATGAAACAATACTTTATCTACCAAATCTGTCTCTACTTCCACGGCATTCAGAGCATCATCGACCTTGGCCAGCATTTGATCCTCTGGGATCAAAGCAGGATGAACTCTTCCTAGTACACTAGAACCGGTTCGGGTAGCTATAGCTAACAGCTTTATCGAATATCCTAATTCTTTAGCATATAAAAAATCCTTATCAGTAAGGTTAGTTATCCCTTCCGTATATATATCAGTGTTTTTCACGCTAGCCCTGAAGGCTAAGGTAGACAATATCGATAATTTATATCCCGCATCTATTCCCTCTACATCACTGGTTGGATCTGATTCAGCATAGCCCAATTTTTGGGCCTCCTGTAGCACTTGCTGATAATCAGCTTGTTCGTTCGCCATTCGAGTCAGAATATAATTGGTAGTTCCATTGATGATTGCTTTAATAGATTTGATGTCATTAGCCACCAAGTCACGCATCAAGGGAGAAATTATTGGTATTCCCCCACCCACACTTGCTTCGAAAAGTACTCTGACGTTATTCTCTCTAGCCAAGGAAAATATATCAGCGCCATGTTTTGATATCACTTCTTTGTTCGCAGTTACTACATGTTTCCCATTTTTTACCGCTGCCAGAATCAATTCCAATGCTGGATGTTCACCACCCATCAATTCCACCACAATATTTACTGATTCATCATTTATTAATTCTTCAGGATTATCTCCTAAAATATTTTGAGCACCCATGAATTCTCTTTGCTTCGAGGTATCACGAACTGCTACTTTCATTAGCTTTAATGGCAAACCTACGTGACTATGCAATGCGGTAGAGTTTTCAGTTATTACCCTTGCTACCCCTGATCCAACTACTCCCATTCCAATAAGTCCAACCCCTATAGAGCTTCTCATAAAGCGCCTTTACCTAGAATTCAATATTGCTTCAAATGGGTCCGGTGTCGGAGTTGGGGCACGAGATGACAGCCGCAGCTGTTGAAAGATCCAATCGTAAATTTCTGAATTGAAAATCGCATAGACGTCATGGTTGCTTCTTTCGTCATTAACCCAATCTTGTAGAGCCTTCGATTTTAGTTCATTGCGAACTTCAGATGACAATTCTTTCGCCGGTTGACGTTCGGAGATCATAAAAAAGAAAGTCTGAGTGAGGTTGTCTTTGTTTTTGACAGGCTCACTTAATTCTCCAGGCTGTAGTAAGAAAAAGTCCCGCTCGTAATCTGGGATAACTCCTTTGGCAATCCAACCCATGTCTCCTCCCAACCTGACTTTTTCTGGTATATCTACCGAAAATTCTCGTGCTATTTCAATATAAGCTAACTGAAATTGGTTTGAATCTGTGATATCCCTCACCGCATCCTCATATTTGACTTGCATTATGTCCATTTCACCAGTTTGTGGCATCACAATCCGGAAAAGGTGAACTTGCTCCGCTACAAATGGAACCGATTCTCCAACCTGCTGTCTAAATTTTTCCCTAAGGATCGCCTTCCGCACTAACGACCTATGTGTTGACTCATCTATCTGAATAGTATTCAAATAGTTCAAATATCGCTCAGAGGTTTCTCGTACAATCTGTTCCTCCGATTTACCTAAAGCCATTTGCTTCTCAGGCCGCATTATGACAGCGATTTGCCCATCTATTTCCTCGTCAGAAACAAAAATACCCTGAGATGGGCCCATTTGCATCAAAACCTCATTTTCTACCACCAATTGGAGAGACTCAAATATTCCGGAGCTCGCATCAAATGTACCTCCCAGAAATTCAGAACTTTTTTGTTTTATTCTCACTAACTCAACCAGATCTCCTCTTGTGTACTCGACACCATCCACTTTAACTACTAACTCCCTATGTGGCATTACAAACACCACAATGTAACCGGCTATGAATATTGAAATCACTAACAGAAAAGATATTCCTAAGAGGCCTATAGTTAATTTTTGACGACGTCTTAGCACAGGTTGCTGCATAGCAACCCTTCTTTTATCTACGCGTAGGGAACGACCAGAACTCACTTGATTTGAGACTTTCCTGGAATGATTAATTATTTACACGAGGGAGAACATACAGGTTGGCTATGACCTAGGCCTGTAATGAACAGGCAAAGCACCTTTCTGGGAGGGGGAAAAAGGAAGTAAAGCCAAGTGGCGGGCCTTCTTCACGGCTTTTGCCAAAGACCTTTGACATTTCGCACACATGCCACTTTTTCGACGAGCCTCTATCATGTACCTTTCAGAAAGAAATTTCTTAAGATAATCAACATCCTTATAGTCCAATTCTTTTTTATCCACGCAAGGTTGGCAAACCTTTCGACGAGAATAAAAACGTGGGCGACCTCCAGGCCTTCTTTGTGGGGTGCTTTCTCTTTCTGTTGTCATCAATGGACTCCGATTTAGTTACTACACTTCCGAAAAGTTATAAATTCCTATCGATCACCAAGGCAAATCATCTTCGATTTCCCCTTCATCTTCAATTGAAGCGGCTGAAGAGGAAGACCCTGTAGAATCGGGATTGGATCCTCCTTCCGAAAATCCTCCTGATGAACTCGTATTGGCGCCCCTACTATCGATGAATCGAACCTCAGAGGCATTCACGTCAAGGGACACCCTAGTTTCTCCATCATTTCCTACATATGTCCGGCTACTGAGACGGCCTTCTACGTACACCTTACTCCCCCGTTGCAGATATTGATTGCATGTTTCTGCCAACCTATTCCAAGCACTAATCCGAAACCATTCAGTTTCTTCTCTATTCTCCCCATCAGACGCCCTGTATCGGCGATTTGTTGCGACAGTGAATGAGGTTACCGGGTTTCCGTTAGGCGTGTACCTCATTTCAGGATCAGATCCTAAATTCCCAATTATGAGTATTTTATTCATAGTCATATCAAACCCCGCCTCTAACGAGAATTACACTTTTGATATCAAATGTACCAGTACATCTTGATTTGCGTTCAAAGTCCTATCCAACTCTTTGACGTTAGAGGAATCCATTGAAATATCAGCTTTGTAATAGCTTCCTTCCTGAAAGTTGTTTACCAAATAGGCAAGTCTTTTCACACCCCATTCTTCCCGACCTGTAACCTCTCCACCCGACGAGGTAATAACATCGGCAACACTGTCCACAATTACTGTAGCCTCAGCCTCGGTTGAAACCGGGGACAGGGCCATAATCAACTCATATTTTCGTTTTCTCTCAGCCAAAGCCAAAACACTCCAATGATTATTTTTTAGCCAAACTTCAGTATAGCACGCTGAAGGCACGCTCAACAATTTCAATTCCAGCAACAATTCGCGTCTATTTCATACCCGGAGAATGCAAAATTCTAAGGCTAAGTGATAAGATTCTATGAAACTAAGAGTTCCTGGAGATATTAATGGCCTTCAAAGAAAATCCTAGCGTTTATCTGGTCACTAAACCAGCTATTAATTGGTCCCAAATCGCTAATTTCTTTGAAGAGGAAAATGTGCCTCCCATTCCTGACTCGGTGAGGGCTGGTGACGACGAATCAGCTGCTGTTATAGAGATATCGGCAAGAATGTGTTACATGAGCTACGGCAGGGGCCGTAGAGACATCACCGATTTTATAAACAATCTATTAAGCTCTAAAGATGGGAGTGTTTTTGAACACGTAAATTACGGTTTCATCGTGACCGGCGTTTCCAGAAGCCTTACTCACGAATTGGTTCGGCATCGAGCAGGATTTGCTTACAGTCAAAGATCTCAAAGATACGTGGATGAAACAGAGGGGACATTTGTTATTCCTCCAGCCCTGTCGTCAGAAAGAGAATTCACGAAAGAAGCGAGAAAAGTATTAGACAACGCGTTGGTACAAGCAGCTGAAAGCTACACTGAATTAGTGGCTGCCTTAGAAAAATCATTACCAAAATCAATATTTAATAGCAACACCGATAGAAGAAAAGCCATAAGACAAGCAGCCAGATCGGTTTTGCCAAATGCAACTGAAACGAAAATTTTTATTACCGCAAATGTGAGGGCATTAAGGCACTTCATCGAATTGAGGGGTGCCGATTTTGCTGATTGGGAAATAAGGTTCCTCGCAATTGAAATACTTAAATTACTTCAGGTCGAAGCTCCATTATTATTTGGTGATTTTCTAATTGAGGACCTAGAGGATGGCACCCAGATAACATATCCAGAATACTCCAAAGTTTAATTGGCCCCGTATTTTAATTAGGGGTCTTGGTCCTGTTTTGTTCCATAATGTAATAAACCCACCGTAGTAGGGAGAACGTACAGTTGTCAGAGATATTTGAACCGCGCGGCAAACCTAAGTTTGATTGGTTCATACCTATCGATGGAGATGGGGAGCATATAGGCACAGACAAGGCAGAAATCCCTCCAACATTTGATTACCTCAAAAAAGTGGCGCTCACGGCAGAAAAAAGCGGATTTTACTCCCTCCTTGTGCCTACCAGATTTTCAAACGGTCTCTTTGACGAAAACGCTCCTCTTGCAGAGACCTGGACAACAGTTGCCGCTTTAGCTTCAGTCACAGAAAAAATAAGATTCCTAGTTGCGGTAAGACCTGGATTCATATCGGTAGGGTTATTCGCACAAATGGCAGCCACGCTGGATCAAATTTCAGGTGGAAGGTTAGATCTGAATATAGTTCCAGGTGGAATAGAGGGGGATATGGAAAGATTGGGAGAAAAGACCGATCACGACACTAGATACGAAAGAGCTTCTGAATTCATATCTGCCTGCAAAAAACTATGGGAGAAACCAGAGGCAATTAAATTTAATGGTGAATTCATTCATCTGAACGGAGCAGTTTGTTCTCCTGGCCCAAAGGGTAACCCAGCATTTTATCTGGGCGGGGCATCGGAGGCTGCGCTGAATTTATCGGCCGATAAGGCTGATACATATTTGGCATGGATTCTTCCCCAGGAGACCTTGGAGCCCCATCTGAAAAAAGCGCGAAAGAAGTATATGGATAAAGGACGATCTCCTCGTTTCGGTTTAAGAACTCACTTAATAGTCAGACAATCCGAAAGAGAAGCATGGGAAATTGCCGATGAACTACTATCTCAAACTTCTGAATCTGTTTTGAGACAAAGGGCTAAGTCCTCCAAAAACACCAGTATGGTAGGTCAAAGATCTCAAACCCAACAATATGAAAATGACAAAATGGGCAGACATTTATGGAATGGCATATCCAATGTTCGAGTGAATTGCGGGACAGCCATTGTCGGAAATGTGGAACAGGTCTCAGAAGAACTGCTCAGCTACTGGCGGCTTGGAATAGATGAGTTTATATTGTCCGGATTCCCTCATGTTACTGAATGCAACATAGTTTCAGAGCAATTATTGCCTGTCCTTAAAGACAAAATAGACGAGGAGTTAAGCGTATGAGATGGCTGAGGTGCCAGACAAAAGATGAGCCGTTCTACGGTTTCTTGAACGATAATACCGTATCCAAAGTTCATGGGTCACCATTTGACGGGTATGAGCAAACCAATCAAAAAATCCCGATTGAAGAGGTGAAAATATTACCTCCAGTTATACCGAAAACTTTCTACGCCGCGGGGGTAAATTACAAAAAACATGTCTTAGAGGCAGCGTCTCTACTGAACAGGGAACCCAATTTACCTGAAAAGGCCGATATAGGATATAGAGCCAATAATGCAATCATAGGCCATGGAGATCCCATAGTCATACCCAAGGATGCAACAGATAAAATTCATTACGAAGCTGAGCTGGTAGTGGTTATCGGCAAAGTCGCCAAAAATGTTTCAATGGAGGATTCCCTAGATTATGTTTTGGGGTATACGGTGGGTAATGACGTCAGCGAGAGAACATGGCAAGCCTCTGATAGAACTTTATGGCGTGCCAAAAATACTGACACGTTTAAGCCTATGGGACCTTGGATTGAAACTGACGCAACCCTCGATGACATGGTGACAACCGTCAGACTTAATGGTAAGGAAACCATTTCGTTTGAAACTAACGACATGATTTTTGGAGTAGAAAAATACATATCGGAAATTACCAGGTACCTAACTTTACACCCTGGAGACGTAATCTGGATGGGAACCGATGGTACGTCCAAGGATATGAAAAATGGAGATACCTGTGAAATTGAGATTTCAGGTGTAGGCACACTTAGTAATCCCGTCATCAAGGATAGTTAGGCCACAGTCAAAAAATGCTACTTATGAAGAAGGTACTATGAGCAATATAGAATCAGTTTTGGGCCCGATGGAGACTTCTGATTTAGGTTTCACCTTGTCGCACGAACATATCGTCGTTAGTTCTGCTGGAATACCTCAAATATATCCGGAATTCATACAACGAGAAGATTCAATAACTGAGGCAATAAAGGTTCTCTCCGAAGCAAAGGATGAAGGCCTTGATTCGATAATTGATGTGACGACACTCGACCTCGGCAGGGATATCCATATGCTGGCGAAAGTGTCAAAAGAATCGGGAGTGAACATAATATGTGCGACTGGAACATGGAGGGATATACCTAGAGTATTTTGGAATGCTTCGATAGATAGTGTTGCGACCCTGTACAAGAGAGAAATAACAACAGGAATTGAAGATACCAATATAAAAGCTGGGATAATTAAAGTGGCTAATGATGTTGGGGGAGTTACCAGAGAGGGAGAAGTCATACTTAGGGCAGCAGCACGGGCCCAGAAAGAAACCGGGGTTCCAATATCCACCCATACTTGGGCCCCTGATCGCGTCGGCGAGCAACAGGTCAGAATTTTTGAAGATGAAAAAGTTGACTTAAATAGGGTTTACGTCGGACACAGTAACGACACCATGGACATACATTATCTAGAAAGTCTACTCGATAAAGGTGTTTGGATAGGACTAGATAGGTACCCAGGAGGCAGAACTGTGGGAACTCCAAATTGGAAGCAAAGAACCGACACCGCGATGAGACTAATAGCGGACGGATATGGAAAAAGAATCATGCTGGGGCACGACTGGTCAGTCCGACTCAGCATAGATTCAAAAGAAGGACAAACGAGTCGGTCGAAGTATAACCCGGACGGATATTTATTCATAAGCCGGCAAGTTCTACCTAGACTTAAAGACTTGGGCGCATCAGAAGAGGACATACAAAACATTATGGTTGATAACCCAAGAAGGTTTTTTGAGGGAAAAAACTAAAAGCGCCCGAAGCAGTAAACCTACTCCGAGCGCTTTACATGTGGAGGCGTTCCAGAGAACACCTACCTGGTCGACCTCCTACTACTACTATCCAACGCTACTTACCTCCTTTTAGAAGACCCTCTGTAAACTTTCATCCACCCATGCGTTTCTGTCTTCCATGATCATTATATACATGGACATAATAAAATTGGAAACCGATTATTAACCAAATTTAAAGTAAAATAGAGGAATCATGGTCAGATTTTCAGGGGCAATCATATGGACATATGACTTAGCTCGTCTAAGGCATTTTTATGAGGATATCCTAGGTCTTAAACCCCACTCTGTGAGAGACCATTTCATTGCCTACAGATGGGAGAACCTCAGGTTTAGCATCGGATCCCATTCAGAGATAACAGATAATTCCATAGAACCTCTAAGAATAATGTTGAATTTTGATGTCAAAGATATCAAAAAGTTCACCAATGGCCTTAAAAGTAACGGTATAAAGTTTCTTAGGGAACCCGAAAAAGAACATTGGGGCGGGTGGGTCTGTACATTTCAAGACCCAGACGGAAATACCATCCAACTTCTTCAACAACCCGATCACTAACCATTCTCAAATCCTCGCTTCCTAAGATTAACAGCATCTCGAAGATAAATATTCACAATATCAGAAGGATTTTTGTCAGTATTCACGTGCACCATAACACGGATGCATTTCTGCAATGCCCCAGGGACTTTCATTTCGTGAGAACACATTAGAGCTACATTTACCCATCCCATTTTCCTAGCAGCCACTGGAGGAAATTCAGCATTTAAGTCTTGAGTGGTTGTAAAAAATGCACTAATAATGTCATCAACTTTCAGTGAGTTTTCTTTTGTTATCAAATCCAACATTTCGGTGGTAGCAGCAAGAATTTCCTCCGAACTATTACTGGGGGATGTTGTTGCACCTCTTATGGCCCGTACTTCAGACATTACAACCTCTCTGTTTTATTTCACCGATATGCTCTCGATGAATTCTCCAGCCGACGATATCTCACTCCCCTCGCTGGAATTCGCTATATGATCCAAAAACGCACTTCCAACGACCGCACCGTCTGCAAATTTAGATATCATCTCAACATCTTTTTTCTGAGAAACTCCAAATCCAACCAACACAGGCAAATTCGTATGAACTCTGATTCTCTCAACCAAATTTTCTACACCCTTAGATAAACCGTCACGGGCTCCAGTTACACCTGTAAGGCTGACACAATATATGAACCCCCCCGCCTGTTCACAAGAAGATTTTATTCTTTCCTTGGTACTGGTCGGAGCCAATAAAGGGATATGGTGTATTCCATTTTTCCTGCACTGCTCAGATATAACTACCGATTCTTCCATCGGTAGATCAGGGATTATCAAACCATCAAGACCACGGTCCGATGCGTCTCCCATAAAACGTTCCAGCCCATATTGAAGAAACGGGTTGAAATATCCCATGAATATAATAGGAGAATCATTGTTTTCTTCCCGAACCTTAGTTAAAACATCCATACATACCGAAAGACTGACACCGTTTTCGAGAGCCTTGAAACCAGTTTTCTGAATAGTTGGCCCGTCAGCTATGGGATCACTAAAAGGTATTCCTAATTCCAACATATCAGCCCCGGACACAAGGGTCTTCAAGGCTATTTCCGCTGACAGTTTTATCGAGGGATATCCAACAGTTAGATAAGGCACTAAAGCCGGCCTATTCTCTGATTTCACCTCGAGGAGTTTTAAGTCGATTCTATTTTCCACTTGGTTACCCACCTGATCAATATAGGATTACGTGCACAACATTCTGCCCAATTCAAGCAGAAGCCGCAACTATCACAACTAACAAATTCAGGGCAGCATGTGATAGAAAGGCTGGCCACAAAGACTTAGTCTTTATGAAAAGATATGAGATCAATAGGGAACTCGTGAATACTGGAAAATACAATCCCGGGTGCGAATGTACAAACATAAATACCAATGAAACAAGCAATATCGATTTCGCATGGCCATACTTGGGAATCCAGGAGGTTAACAAAAAACCTCTAAAGAAAAGTTCCTCCACAAAAGGAACCCAAACCACTATTGCGAATAAATTAATCAACGTAAATCCCCCCTCACCCAATATATTTTTGGGAACTTGAGGCGGCATCAAATAAGAAACATCTATTTTGTAGATAGCGAATGAGTATAAAAATATCGCGACAATGCTAGCCGAAACCGTCATTATTGAGAGGCGAATCCATCCTTCGCTATGTGGTATGTGAAGAACAGCTCTTATTGGTTTACGATCATCTCCGGAAATTGAAACTATGAACAACAACAGAATCAATTGAGGTACAGCTAATACCCATGGATAATACCAAGCAACCGGTAAATATGGAGTGGTGGAACCAAAGGCTATCTTTAACAAAATTGTAAGGGTTAGCGTCGCCAATAGAACAAGCAGAGCAATTAAATTCAAATTGGGTAAAAAGAGCAATTTCCCTAAAAGCGGCAAGTGGAATTCTAGCTTTTTAGCCACTCAACATCGCCAAACAAATCGTCCGGGTGGGTTTTAGAGGAATAGATTTCATATTCCTTTCTAGCTGTGCCCAACAAGCCATCATCCCCATGTCCTGGGTAGAAAGAAACGTCGTCTCCTAAAATAAATAGCCTGCTTGTTATGCTCTCAATTATCTCTTTTAGGTTATCAGACGTTTTAGTTTTGCCTGGACCACCAGGGAAAAGAGTATCTCCAGTAAACAGATGCCCGTCCAGAAGTAAACATGTAGACCCCTTAGTATGACCAGGGGTGTGAATTGCCCTAACCGATAAATCTCCTACGCTTATCTCTTTACCATCCTCTAAGAACAAATCAGGCGCCACCGAAAGTTCATTAGAATCAGATTCTCCAATCGCAATTTTAGCTTGAAAAGCTTCTGTAACCTCTTCAAATCCAAGCAAATGATCCATATGATTATGAGTAATTGCGATATATTTAACTTGGGTAGTAGATGCCAGCGCAACCAAAACGGAAGGTTCAGCTGGAGTGTCTATCAAAAGACTTTCGTTGGTTCGATTACATATGACTATATAGGCATTATTATCGTATGGTCCGCACGTAATTTTATGAATAGTAAACTGGGAGCCGGTGTAATGTGGTTTCATTATTCCCTCCTAGATTTTTTTTATATTAAAATTTACGGTGCCTTAGTAGGCAATAGGATTATATCAGTCAGTTTTTTTAATTACTTAAGTGGGCCTGCTAAACAGCAGAAACAAAGCCGTAAGGAAGGAAGATGAGCACATATGGAATCACAATAAAGGATGCCTCCGAAGGAAAACGTATCACCCTCACATGCGAGCACCACGGTGGAGTAATATACATAGTCCCTAGTGAGTCAAGTTGGGTGTGTAGCAAGGAAAATATAGACGCTCATGCAATCTCTGGTTTTTTTGAGGATCTTACCAGCATAGAAAACACACAGATAGCGGCACTAATGCAAAAGTGGGGACTTTATTATCGAACACTGGATGTTATCGAATAATGGTGTGTCTAAATTCAGTCCAATATACCCTGACCATCCAAGGGTGACTCACCAGACAAAATTTTTGGAATCAAAGGTGAAAACACCTCGTCGTCTCCAGATTCTGTATCATCATCAGACCAATCCTTGAGGTGTGCTAGTTTGCCTGCGTCGTTGAGTCCATAACCCAGAGCTGCCATAGGAACATCTACCAAAACGCTGGATTTGGCGGGAAATGAGGACTTATTGGATTGAGATGGATGCCTATACGTTTCTCTAATAATAACAGTAACACCGTCTTCTCCTGCGCTTGTTATATTTGCAGAATAAGTATTCCCTCCCTCCGCTAATTTTTTCAGTCTTAGGGCAAGCTTTGGTTCTATACTACCGATTTCCACCCCTTTTCTATCCAATATCCTCATACCTCTTTCTACTGAGATCAAATCTACGCTATGTCCCGCAATCAAATCAGTCACATTAAAACTTCGGGGGATATTTACTAATTTCGTTACCCCCGTGCGACCTGTCTCCTCAATAAACGACCTTTCTGGTGTTGTAGCTGAAATGGTCATACTTGATTTAAACCCAGAAGTTTTCTCTAGGCGTTTCATATTTTTTTTGGCTATCGGGCTGTTAGGGGAAATGACAAGAGCACACCGGAAAGCCTGGATAGCCTTTTTATTTTGTCCCTTTTCACTCAAAGCTTTTCCAAGTCGATTATATGGTTCTAGATCCCACGGAAATCTGTCGATGATGTCAGAATTGATTTGAATAGCTTTGTTCCAATCAGATCGCATGGCACTATCTACCGCGATTTTTGTGTTTTCCTTCTTCGTCTTTTCTAGGAAAATAGAGGATTGGTAAGCATCATGGGCTTCCGCACTTTTCCCTATCTTGAGTAGAGCATCTCCAAGTCTGTTATATGCCTTTTGATCACCATGATTGATATCAATCATGGTTACATTCACATCCACCGCCTCTTGAAAAAGACCGTAATGCATCAGTTGATCGGATTCTTTAGATTTTTCTTTTCTAAGACTTAAAATAGAAGATAATTCTTTTGCATTCACTTCACTCACCCTTTCCACTCATCTTTTGATTTCATGAGGGCATTCTAATCAGGGTGTTTTTGTCAGTGCAATATATTTTGAACCCATAATCGCAGCAAACTTCGAGCTATGTGTTGGGTTTCAGGAACTTAATAACTTTGAAAATTTTGAATCTTTCACAAATTATCTTAAATATTGCTTCTAACACTATTGCAATGGACATCTTTGAATCCCCAGATACCCGATCATTAAAAATTATCGGGTATTCTTGAATTCTAAAGCCATGATTCTCACACTGCATGGCAATTTCAATTTGAAATCCAAATCCAGAACACCGGATTTCATCCCAAAAAATATCTTTTAGAACGTGAGCTCTAAAAATCTTAAACCCAGAAGTACAATCATTCACTTTCAACCCAGAGACAAACCGAATCGCCCGATTACCGCCGGCACTTAACCCTTTTCGATATACACTCCATTTCTCATCAGATCCTCCTTCTTGACAATAGCGGGACCCTACTACGACATCATTTCTGGCAAGCAGTTCAATCATGCCCGGTAGATAACTAGGGTTGTGAGACATATCTGCATCCATTTGCACAACGAAAACTTCCTCTTCAGAAAGTCCCAGCAATACCTCTTTAAATCCTTCAACGTATGCGGAACCCAAACCTTTTTTGGTAGGGCGACTTAATATTGAAACAGAAAGTTCATTATTACGGGCATAGCATCGAGCCACTTTGGCGGTGCCGTCTGGTGAATTATCGTCAACAATTAAGATATTAATATTTTTTATTCCCAGTTCAAGAATTTCCTTCAACAGGACCGGTATGCTTTGAGCTTCATTGTATGTGGGTATGACCACGTAAACAGGAACTTGATTAACATTCATCTTCTATTCCCAAATTAGCTTCATTTATTTGTGAAACTTCACTTCCTATGCGACATCAATAATCTGACTCTCGTAAGAAATATGTCCCTTATCATCTGCAGGGCTGCCGACCTGAGATCGACTTTACTTTTTTTTCCATGACGCCAATCAATTGGTACCTGAGAGACTGAAAACCCATACCTGTCAGCCAACAATAAAACCTCCACATCAAATGCCCAACCGTTAGTCCTGACCAATGGAAAAATTTTATCGGCGGCCTCAGAGGAAAAACATTTAAAACCGCATTGAGTGTCTTGATATTTTCTTATAGCGACAAATTTTACAAATAAATTAAAAACCCTGCCTGCAAAATAGCGAAGCATGGGCTCACCAAATCTTTTTGAGTCGCTTAATTCTCTTGATCCAATCGCAATATCGCACCCGTTCGTTATTTCTTTGAGGAACCTTTCAATTTGATCCAATGGCATGGCCAGATCAGCATCACACATAAACCTGTACTGGCCCCGGGCAGTCACCATTCCTGTCTTCACAGCTGATCCTTTTCCTTTATGAGAAAGGGATAGGATTTGAAAATTGCTTTTCCCCCCAAAGAATTCCTTCGCTATCCTGGTGGTTAAATCATAACTACCATCGTCACACAATATAACTTCATAGGAATAATTTTGATCACCAAGATATTCATAAATAGCGTCAAGAGTCTGTTTTATCCCATGGGATTCATTATAGGTAGGAATCACTATGGAAAGATGAATATCAGTCACTTCATTAACAAATAAGTTTTGATTTAATCAGATTTCTCCAACTCAAACGCTGCATGCAGTACCTCC
This sequence comes from Dehalococcoidia bacterium UBA6495, assembly GCA_002435305.1. Lineage (GTDB taxonomy): Bacteria > Chloroflexota > Dehalococcoidia > Lucifugimonadales > UBA826 > UBA11996. The sequence goes on along the minus strand of DJMH01000116.1, from coordinate 69,077 downwards.
GCTGCTTTTGCTACCTGATCCGATTCAATTATGCAGGTAATCCTAATTTCCGAGGTGGTAATCATTTCGATGTTAATCTTAGCCTCGGCAAGAGACCTAAACATAGTCGAGGCATACCCAGGAGAATCTTGCATACCAGTCCCAACTATACTAATTTTGGCCAGATTTTCAGCTTTGCCAACATTAGTCGTACCAAGATCCCGGGCGACTTCCTCAACCACTTTCATAGCTCTATCTAAATCAGACTGTTTTATCGTGAAAGTCAAGTCTGTGGTACCTGATACACTAGCGTTTTGCACTATGATATCTACGCTAATATCAGATTCAGCCAAAGGATCAAATAGTGCCGCTGCAATACCCGGTCTATCAACCACCGAAAAAACCGTTATTTTGGCAACATCTTTGTCTGTAGCTATACCTCTTACTCTATTTCGTATCTCCCCAACCGTAGTATCCATATTGTCTCCATCATGAATTAAAGTACCTGGTTCATTATTAAAACTTGAAGCAACTAATATTGGCACCTGGTAAACCATACCCAATTCAATTGAACGAGGATTCATTTTGGCACCATAACTCGCCAATTCCAGCATTTCTTCAAATCCAACCTGAGTCATTTTCCTAGCATCTGAGACTAAACGAGGATCGGCGGTATATATTCCCTCTACGTCAGTATAAATCTCACAACGATCAGCATTTAGCCCCGCAGCTAAAGCCACAGCAGTTAAATCTGATGCCCCCCTTCCCAATGTTGTAATGTCACTATCACCGGTCACCCCTTGAAATCCTGCAACAATTACTATATTCCCTTTCTCTAACTCCTCATTAATCCTGCCAGTATCTATACCGGCGATTTTAGCTTTTCCATAAGAAGAATCAGTCCGAATTCCGGCCTGAGCACCGCTTAGGCTAACAGCCCTTTTACCCATAGATTTAAGGGCCATAGCAACCAACGCACACGATTGAAGTTCCCCCGTCGATAGCAACACATCGAGCTCCCTCAAATCAGGCATTTCTGATACCTTGGAAGCAATAGACAATAGCTTATCCGTGGAGTCACCCATGGCGGAAACAGTTGCAACCACATTTCCTTCCGTGTCATGTGCCGATCGTATTCTTGCAGCTACACTTTTAATCAACTCAGGGGTAGCTAAGGATGATCCACCGTATTTCTGTACTACGAGCGACAAGTTAATCCTTTAATCTTTTTCTATATATGCGCCCCTAGCAGTAGGGGACGTGAAAACAATCTCTCCGTCAAGACCAGATTTCATACCAGCATCAGCCATTTCATAGCCGATCGTATATTCTCTACCTTTAGTAAGGGCCATTATTGAACTACCAGCACCAGATAAAAAAGCACCCAATGCGCCTGATGCCATAGCAGCGCTAATAATATTTTTCATAGGGAAAAATTGTTTTTGCCGATCAGGTTGATGAAGCATATCTTGGGTAGCATACTTAAGATTACCCAAATCTCCTGTCATCAAGCATTGGACTAACAGAGCTGCTCTTCCGATATTATAAATGGCGTCTTTTCTTTGTATTTCTGGAGGCAGTATATTTCTTGCCTGGTCCGTTGGCATTGTTTGGCAAGGAACGTACAAAACAACGTTAATATCTTCCGGAAACGGAACCCTAGCGGTGACTAATTCTCCTTGGTCGTAAATCCCAATTTGAACTCCACCCAACAAGGCAGGCGCAACATTATCGGGATGTTTTTCAATCTCCGCCCCCATTCTCAGCATCTCTGGAGTAGAGAGTGGAAATCCTGCCATAGCGTTCCCGCTCATCAAACCACCTATTAATGCAGCAGAGCTACTACCCATGCCACGGGTCAATGGTATCCCATTAGTGCATTCCAACCTGACTTCAGGGACAGTTTCGCCAATTTTCTCAAATACCTTGCGGAAACTTTTATAGACCAAATTGTTATCGTCGGTAGGTAATTCATCTTGCCCTTTCCCAATTACTTTAATGGAAAAAGGGCCTTTGCTAACTTTTACTTCGTTCCAAACATTAAGGGCGATCCCAAGGCAGTCAAAACCTGGTCCCATATTTGCGGAAGTTGCCGGCACTTTTACTACAATGTTCTCATTCATTTCAATCCAAAGATTATATCATTCATAACTATACATATCAGTGCTGATAAAATAGCAGAATATGATCCGATCTATACACCTATGCGGCATAAACCATTGGCTATAAAACGAAGTACAGAGCCCGATCAGTCCTATAGAAAAAAACAAATCCTGTCCAGAAGTCTAGATTTGGTTGACTATGACTTCGTCAGACAGAAATTAGGCGATTTCTGTACTTTCTCTGGGTCCAGAAAAATAGTTAATGGAATGTTCCCTTCATATTTCCAACCAACAGTTTCTCAACTGCAAGTTGAGACAGAAGAAGGGATAAGGTTGATTTCAAACACCGGGGTTTTTTCACTGCGAGGAATTAAAGACCATGGGGATAGCATAAAAATAGCCGACTTGGGAGGCATCTTAACAGGACAGGAACTCCTGATAATCGCAAATACTATCGAGGCCCTATCCAATGCTAAAAATACCCTAATGGAGTACCCAGGGGAATTACCGGTTTTATTGGAGCTGGCAAAAGAAATACCTGATCTCTCCTATCTCGCATTCTCGATCACATCAAAAATTGCCGGCACCGGTTTGGTGTTGGATAGTGCAACACCTAACCTTGGTAATATTCGACGACAAGTCAGAGAATCATACTCTCGAGTCACCGGTGCACTTGAATCTATTATCTCCGAATCAGAACTGTTAGGAACAATTCAAGATGATGTGATATCTGTCCGAGGAGATCGCTTGGTGGTACAAGTAAAATCAAATATGCGAAGCCGTGTACCTGGCATCGTCCATGATGCATCCAACACAGGTATGACCTTATTTATCGAACCTTTCAAAACAGTCAGTTTATGTAATTCTTGGAGAGAATTCACATTGGAAGAAGAGCGTGAAGTCCAAAAAGTTCTCCACGATTTGTCTTCACAGGTCGGATCATTATCGCATGAGATAAATTCAGGCATTACAAGTGCCGCAAACTTAGATTTTGTTATCGCTAAATCAAAATACAGTATTTCATTAAGTGGGTTAGAAACAGATGATGAAATAGGTGGGCATTCCGGTCAGAAAGAGGCAATAAATCTTATTGATGCTCGTCACCCTATGCTGGGTGAGAATGGAGTCCCCTTATCATTGCAAATGAGTCCGAACTGGACTGTTTTAGTCATAACCGGCCCAAACGCTGGCGGTAAAACTGTAGCGATCAAGACCGTTGGACTTCTGGCCGCCATGAACCAATCTGGTATACAAATACCCGCTGCTGCAGGCAGCGAACTTCCGGTTTTCGACGGTATATATGCAGATATCGGAGACCAGCAGAGTATAACGAATTCAGTATCCACATTCAGTTCCCACATTAAGAACATTAATGATATTTTGGATAATTGTTCTTCCCAGTCCCTACTACTTTTAGATGAGGTAGGCTCCAGTACAGATCCTGAGGAAGGATCCGCAATAGCCAAAGCGGTTTTAGAGTATTTAGCGGAGAACAAAATTCAGGCGTTAATTACCACTCATCACAACACAGTTACCCTAATGGCCGAATCAGACGACAGAATGAGGAATGCAAGTTTTCAGTTAGACCCTAAAGATTTGAAACCAACCTACAAAATGGTTCTAGGCTTACCTGGACAAAGCTATGCTATGGCGGTTGCAACAAGATTAGGATTAAAAGACGAAATAGTTAAGAAGGCAAATAAATACCTATCTGCGGAGTTTAAAGAAATATCAAATTGGATCACAACAATAACCGATGAAAAGAACAGAATTTCAGAAACAATGGGCGAAATCGAAAGCCAGTATAAAGAAGTTGAATCTATAAGATCTGAGTTAAATGAACAAATAGATTACCTAATCCAGAATAGGCAAAGGATATTAGATTCAATCCATCACACTGCCGAAGAAAAATATAAGGATATTGAAACTCTTCTGAAAAAAGCTCAAATGGCCTATTCCTGGGTGAAACATACCAATGACAACCCAGATAGCATTAAGCAAAACATAGATGAAACTGAAAAAAAATTAAAGAGTCTACGAATTGAGAAACCCGACTCTACTATCCAGAAACCCAACAATGAGGAATTCCAGACCGGTGACTCGGTCACTGTGAGAGGGTTGAATCTAACGGGTGTAATCACCAAATACAATCAATTAACTCAGATCGCAGAACTGAAAATCGGCAATCTCAGAATGGATGTCGACATTTCAAGATTAAATAAAGGTACGTCTGAAGATAAAGCCCCCGCTCCTGCTGAGTCAACCAGATTAGGCCACAATACAAGTCTTATTGAACATAATTCATACAGTAATAAAGTAGACATAAGAGGCATGAGAGCAGAGCCTTCATTGCAGATTATGGAAACCTTCTTAGACGAATCTCTGAAAAATGGTTTGAGTAAAGTATTCATTATCCATGGAAAAGGGACAGGTGCTCTAAGAAAAGTAATACGAGAGTCTTTGGAAGGGCATCCCCTGGTTAATAGCTTCGGTTCAGAGCCTGATGCATTAGGTGAGGATGGAGCTACATACGTCGTACTGAACTAATTTTATTCCAGGTTATTTTACTTTTCTGGTTTGTTCTGGTGTGACCAACGTTAGAAGAGCAGGTAGTACCACCAGGGAAGATATTAAAGCGAAAAATATCATTAGAGAGGTCAGCTGACCGTAGGAAGCGAACATAGGCATAGGGGCAAACCCCATTATAGCGAACCCGACTATACTTGACGCTGCCGAGGCAACCAAAGCGACTCCGGTTCCACCCGCCGCTTTTTGAACCGCTAATATTTTTGATTCATTTCGGTTCAATTCTTCTCGGAACCTTATGGTCATGTGGATAGAATAATCAATTCCAACTCCTATAGAAATCGCTCCTATCATAGCTGTCACGAAATTGAGAGAAAATCCAAACATATACATAACACCATAAAGCCAAGCTACAACCAATCCAATGGGGATTACTGTGACTATCGCATACCGAAACGATCGCATGGTTATTAAGAGTAATATCGTGGCAGCCACTATAGCTATTGGAAGAGAAGTGTATAAAGTGCGGGTAGACTCAGATAATTGAACCTCTCGTTGGAATGCTGATCCCGTCAATGCCACTTTAGACAGTGATGGGTGATTTTCTAATTTCAGAACTGAGGGAGTAATTTCCTTAAGGGCAGCGGTCACAACAGCCTGATCCCTAGTACCTGGAATCTGGAACTGAATAGTGGTTAATGCTTCTTCATTCCTTCTGAAATATACTGCACCCTGTATCTGATCAGGTCTTAGCATCAAATTCTGACCATCACCCCACACACCGTTGAGTAGAGAATATTCGAATATAGTCGCTATCTGTTGTTTCGTATCGGGAATACCGTTTGAATTGGAATCAGTAATTGTTACTCCGGTAGCCTCCTCAATTGATGCGACGGAAAACGGGTTATGCATTATCGTAGTCAAAACATTAAGAGCATTCAGACCAAAAGTAACGTCTCCACTTGGAGTTTCACCGACAAAATCAATTCCCCTTAGGCTCTCAATATAGTTATTTATATCGTCATAAACTGTAGGGTCTGTCAAATCACCTTTAACAAAGGTAACTCCAGGCTCACCTCCAGCTATGAATTCATCAAATTTATCCAATCCCACCACGAAATCTGATTCAGAATCAAAAAAATCTTTTACATCAAAAGAAGGCGTCAACTGTAAAGCAGAATAGACAGAATACGCGGTTATCAGCACGGTTAAAATGATTACTTTTAACGCATTTGCAGCTGAGTATGTAACGATTTTAGCAACAATTTGGGCAAATCTGTCTTGGCGTGGTGCTATCGTTCCCATATTTTTCATATCTTCGAAAACTACATTAGAACCACTTCTCCCTAAAATAAACATAGGTAAGAGAATGAGTAAAAGAATGCAACCTCCGAGAAGTGCCAACCCTATCGACTTACTCACGGCCACCAACATAATTATTGAAGTTCCCGATACAGAGGCAACAAGGATTGAACCTAAGATTCGATAAAAGAACCATCTTCTAGTTTGAAAATCATACCGACTTTGAGTAATCAGTTGATCGACTTTCATGGTTAGAAGTGGGGCGGCTACACCTAAAATCCAGAAAGAAGCTATCACTGCGATGGCAGCAGCACATCCGAAGTGAATAACAGCTTCAATATTGGACGATAAATTCGAGAGGAAAGCGATACTATCACTCGCCATAGCCAGAAGAAGAGCCCCGAGAACTGAGGCATAGCCCAATGTGAAACTAACTTTAGGATTATTACCTTGAAGTAACTCCTCACGGTATCTGCGAACTGCATGTACAACAAAATCAACGCCTAATGAAATCATTCCGATCGGAACCACTAGATCTATAACCAAGCCGGTTTTTAGACCTATTAAGGCTGAAAACCCCTTTAGCCACACCATCAATATCGCAATCCCAACACCAGTGATCGCTGTAGCCCAATAAGAACCAAGGCTAAACCCAACTACCAAAACTGCAGCAATCGCTGTAAACATTATGAATATGCCTGCTGTTTTTCCTTCGTCCAGTGATTCCAGATTTGCATCTATTGCGATTCCCCATATTTCATAGTTTTGGCTGGAACCCGACATAACCAAACCTACATTTCGATTCAAATGTTCCTTATTGATAACATCTGGACCTCCTCCTAGGCCGATCTCCAAACCGGCTCCGCCAAGTTTGGAATTATCCGCTATGACATGAAAAACCATTGCGGGAGCAACCCAGTAGTCAATCTCTTGACCTAAAACAACTTTCTTTGTAGAAGAAGCTTGAGTCGAAATCAAATCTTTTACACTAGCCACACGGGAATCAGACATTATGTGATGGAAAACCATCTTTATCTGCTCCTCATTGGCAGATTCCAGATTCAAACCTTGAGTCGCAAGAAAAACCTCAACGGTATCCAGAACAGAAATGATCCCATTGACTTGGGTTCCTAGATCAAAATCATAATAGCTAGCAAGATATGATTGTTTTTCTAAAGTTCCATTTGGTTTATCTTCTTCTGTGACAGATAACTCACCCTCAATATCTAATGCAATTAAACGATCCCTATTTAACTTCAACTCCAAAAGCACTTCCAGAGACAGAACATCGCCTTTTTTTGCCTCCAACACAAAACTCGCAAAATGAAAAGGGGTGGGAAATTTATCATTAATTTCTTCTTGAAGTTCATAGACTTCACCTGGAGGATTAGAAGAAGCTTGTTCTGTGGGAGCTCCAAAAAACAAAGGGGAAATCAAAATCAAGGTCAGAAACAAGGTTATTATTAAAATCAAATAAGGATGATTCGCAAGAAAGTTGGCTATAACTGGATTTAATTTCAATTAACTGGCATTTCCTGACAAACTAGAAAAGAACCATCGGCAAAAGTCTTACTTTAATAATCCCACAACATATCAACAAAAGGATAGAGGGTCTTATAATTCAAAAGTCTGCCGAGAGGAGTTAACTTTATTTATGAAAATAGTATTTATGGGGACGCCATATTTCGCCATACCTGTTCTAGACAAAATTTCAGCCGATGGACACGAAATAGTAGCTGTCTACACCCAACCAGACAGAACGTCAGGCCGAGGAAGAAAAGTCACCATAAGTGCGTTAAAGGAGCATGCTTTATCTAAAAATTTCCAGGTGTTACAACCGGAAAATTTCCAAGCGGACCTCTCCCTGATTCCTATACTTGATGATTTTAAGGCCGATATCGCTGTGGTTGCTGCATATGGAATGCTACTGCCTTCTGAAATATTGGGTATGTTTCCCTATGGTTGCATAAATCTCCATCCTTCCCTATTGCCAAAATACCGAGGAGCTTCACCCGTATCAGCAGCTATTCTTGAAGCGGAAAAAGTTACTGGGATTACAATTATCCAACTAGATTCCGGAATGGATTCAGGCCCTATACTAGCCCAAAAAAAGACCCCAGTTGGTGAAGGGACACTGTGTAACGAATTAACAGAGAAATTATTTTATATAGGTGCAGATTTAATTGTAGAAACAATTTCAAAATTGGCTAAAGGAATAATAATACCCAGAAAACAGAATGATGAAAATGCGACGTATACGAAAAAACTAGTCCGTAAAGACGGTCTGGTAGATTGGAAGGATGGAGCTGACGTAATAGGGAGAAAAATCAGGGCGCATCACCCCTGGCCCGGCTCATACACCCATTTCAAGGGGAAAAATTTAAAGATCATAGAAGCAAAGATTTCAGAAAATTACAAATTACCTCCCGGGTGTGTCTCAATTCATGATAATGCAGTGTATATTGGCACTTCCGATGGTTCCTTACTCGTATCGCAACTACAAAGCGAGGGTTCAAAAATCACATCGGCAACTGACTTTGCCAGAGGTCACAGGGATTTTGAAAATTCCATCCTGAGTTAAGTATCCCCAAGTCTCAACATTTTGTTTAATACGAGTCTCCGTGCTAAGAAAATCAGGGATCCTATGACGGCAGCAAAAATTAGGATCATCGCCGCATAAGTTATCATTAGATTAACCCAATCTACTTGTATCACAAACGGTGGAATTACCTGATTGCCATAATCATCACTACTCAAAAACGGCATAACCGCCTCAGATAACCTTCCTCCCATCCAGGTTCCAACGATCATTCCTAGCGTAATTATTAAAACCTGTTCCACCCAAATAGTTGTTATAAGCTGACGAGTAGAAAACCCAAGGGTTCTAAGTAACGCGAACTGGAACCGCCGGTTTCTATATGATATATAGGCATGAGAAAAAAATCCGATCGCACTTAAAAGCAAAATTGAACCAAAGGCGATTACCAATATTGCATGCCAGCCAGCTTTGACTAAGGGATCAACACGATTGATCTCAAGCATGGATTCTGTATCCCATAATTTGCCGTAGGGAAAAGAAGGATCATTAATCAACTCCTCTTTAAGGCCCATCTTGGTTTCATTTGTAATTCCGTCCTCGTAATCAATCCAAAACTCGTTTGGATCGGTACTTCCAAACAAAGAGCTGATATTAAGCCGGTGAATCAGTGGGTCCAATCCAACTACTATAAAATCGTCCTCGGTAGGATTGATTGTAGGAAAATACTTGACTTTATCACGCAATACCACATCAATTCGCAGACCACCTATTGATAACTTTAGCTGATCACCCAAAGAATATCGGGAGTTAATTAAGAAATCGGAATTAACAATGGCGGAAATAGGTTTAAATTTCGTAGAAGGATAAATGCCTCGCATCGTAATTGGAGGACCTTCAGACCAGGTAAAAAAGGCTGAAGAATCTGATTTCGCACTTATTTCTGAAATTCCTAACCTATCATTTGCGGATGAGATTGATGAATCTATTATTTGCCAACCGTTAATATCCCTGAAATCTTCCAAATTAACCACTTCGCCGGTTGACAATCTTACCCTCACACTATCTATCAAAATGGAACCGGAAGTTAATTTTTTTTGAGGAATAGTTTCAACTATACCTATCGATATCAATGTCAGGGGTCGAGCCGGAAACACTTGAAATCTTCCTCTATTACCGAAAATTTCCACTTGCTTCAGAGTCCATCCCCCACTATCCAAACTACCTAAATCGTATGACAAATATCTGCCATTTTTGTCTTTCATTCTAGCTACCAACACCGTAGTCGGCCTACTTTTGTCGGATTTAACCAATACTCCAAATGATCGGGACCTATCCGGCAATTCAATTCCTTTGGTATCGGTATCTTGCAATGTATCGGAAATTTTTGATAATGAAGATTCTGAGAAATCGTCTCTATACCACGCGCTTTGTTCAAACTGATCAGTATCGATACCCAGGACAGTTATAGAGTCAGATCCAAATGTTTTTGTTACATCAGTCCCTATCAATCGAACGGACGGGCTAACGGTCGACACGCCATTTATAGATTCTATTCCCTTTGTGAGGGGTTTACTTCTCCCTCTGGGATTAAGTGAAACTGAACTTAGCCTGATATCGGAGCCATGGGAATAGTAAACACGGTCTTCAAAATTCTTATTGAGGGTTCCACCAAAACTAGAGACAAAAATACCAAGCCCTGTCATCAAAATTAAAAGTAAAAGCAGTCTTGAATAATTAGAAGGGTTACGTGAAATTTGCCACATGATCAAAGTAATACCAACTGGTAAATACCTAGATAACACCCGGCTTGCAATGCTCATGACAAGTGGAAATATCCTCAATATAACCAGAGCGGAAGCAATCAACATAATGGCTGGGACAGCTAACATAATTTGATTGACCTTAACATCGCCCAAAACCCCCCGTGCTGCCATCGAACCCTGCTCATTCAATTGATTAAATAAAAATAAAGAAACTATTAGGACTATGACATCAATGTAGTATCGAGATATAAACGTGAGTCGATTAGGCCTGTTCGATTTGGTTCTTTCGTCAGACACCGTCAACCTTGATGCTTGGATAGATGGAATCATTAAAGCTAGAAAACTTAAAATGCCACCCAATATACTCATAAATAAGGCTTGATAAGTTAACCGAGCAGAAAGAAAAGCACCATCATTAATTTCATGGAACCCTGGCAAAAATCCCAACAGGCTGATTCCGCCTACAGCAATTAGTGGGCCAAGCAAAGTGGCGAAAAATGAGATGGTAGCTCCTTCAATTACAAATACACTCAATATTTGTGACGAGCTAGCACCTCTACTCCTGAGCTTGGAAACCTCAAAACGTCTCTCTTCGACTACCAGTGAAGAGAGTGCCACCACGTAATAAAGCACGACAAAGGTGATCATTATCAGGACAACATACATTTGAAGTTTCGTGAACAAAATACGGGTGTCGTATTTTTGCAAAGACTTATCTAGCTCAGTGCGAATGACGAACCTGTTTAACTCTGATTCTAATCGGTTCCCAAAATAGGTTATATTCGACGCCAAATTCGAGGCATTTGAGGAATTTATACTTTCCCTGTCTATATCAAACATCCAAACGTAGGTGGTTTCTAAATCAAGGAATTTTGAGGCAAGGTGTTCCATATAGACATCCTCATTCAAATACAACGGAATAGTTTTGAACGAATCGCTGGCTGAATACATGAATCCTTTTTGTTCAATAGACCAATACAAATCATCTTGGTTATTTTTTTCAAAGGTTCCAGCAACTTCCGCTGTCACATGGGAAACAGAATCGTCCCAATAAGGCACTGCTGATATGCGATCACCGACCTGAAGTCCAAAATTTGCCGCATCCTGGACATTTACTAATACTTTAATAACAGAAATCTCTTCTGATGTTAATTCCCCGAGCCCATTTCCCCCAAAAATTCCATCCGTAATGGTTATATGGGGCTGCAAGTTTGGTAGGTACGCGAAAAATGTCCGTGAATTATCTTTCCCTGCATTTTGTTCCTGGCCCGGGTAACTAAAGAAAAGGGTTGTGGTTCTTCCCCCATGTAAAATTTCACTAACATGAGAAGAAAGCAATCCTTCGGAAAAAGAATGGATCCTTTCATTCAAAGTTGAGGCTTCGTCAGCGTTAGTTGGACCTTTTTCAGCCTGCACCAATATGTTTATCTCTTCCTTATCTAGGGATTTAAGAACATCATCCAGTGCTATCTCTTTAAGTGAATCGAAAAATACCACGGTGCCAGACATAATCGAACAAGCCAAAACTACCCCAATGATTACAGTAGACAGGGTTCTCCAATTAACTATCAATCGTCTTACTATCAGGGGCCAAACCCTAATAATTTTCGCAAGCCCCTCCATCTTCATCACTTAATTTTCCAACCTGGACAAAGTCCCAAGATTCAATCGGAAAAAATAAAAACTGATCCATATGACCATAAACATAAATAGGATCAAAAATATGCCAGCACATATCAATAATGAGAAGGAATCCATCGTGATTAAGGCAGGAGGAACCAAGGGGGCAGCATTGTCCGTAGTTGTAATTGCTGAAACCATGAGACGGGTCATACCCACCCCTGTCCAACTTCCTAAACATACACCCAAGAGAATTATTAGAACCTGCTCAACAAGAATCATTCTAAAACTTTGCGATAACGTCATGCCTAAGGATCGTAAGGTACCCATTCTAGATTTAATTTGGCCTGACAAAAAGATCATATGAATAAAATATCCAAGAACTGCTACGTAAAGAGCAACTGTGATGGAAATTAATGACATCAATTTCCATCCTGCTGAGATAAGAGGGTCATTGTCTAATTTTTCTAATAACCCTCTGGTCGCATAGACTTGTCCTCCTTTCCCAACTTCGTTGGAAATGGCAGTCATCGTGTCATCAACTGAATCATTTAGGTCCAGAAAAATCTCGTTCACAGAGCTCGGAGCATACAGGTTAGTCAGGGAAGATAAATACATAACAGCATCAAGATCTGCAATCAAGAATCCCGCGGTTCCAGGATTTAGCGTTGGGAAAAAATCTACTACACCTGTTATTTTGCTGATAACTAGAGTTTGCGAGATATCAACTAATAAATAGTCTCCAAATCCAAATCCGCTATTGTCAATAAATGTTTGACTCACAAGGACAGGCAGATATGATCCATAGGTTCCCCAAAATAAACCTCTTACCCCATTGTTCCTCTCTTTTCCAAACTCGAATGAGAATCCATACCTTCCTGATACAGCAGCGTCCTCTTGAATGGAAATGGAATCACCTGGCCCGGTGGAGGTAGGAATGACCACCCATTCAGAATAATCTTCAAAATCCTCCAATATGACCTCTTCACCGTTCAAAATAGCAAACAAATCATCAAAAAGCATCTTCCCGGGGGTACCTGATGCGCCTAGGCCTGGCTCGCTTATTTGTACCGAAACCAACTGAATAGGTTCGGCGAGGGAGTCCGGAATCGCGGCTTTGTTCTTCGACCACCTGAAGGGAGCAGGTGTACCCAGTGTTATAACTTTATATTTAAGATTCGCATCTCTTAGTATCAACCATAAAGATACGAGTGGGTAATTTGAGTCAGGCTTTACATTTATACCTATCTCTGTCGTACCGATGGGTATCTCAATGGCTGGAACCTTTACTTCACTTGACATATCAGCGAGCAGAATATCAGTCGGCTGTGCCGAAAAATCTTCCCTGCCCCATAAGGTAATTTTATCTGTTTCAAAAGCTAAATAATCAAATGTAAAAGAGCCCGCTCCCTGGCCAATATTTCCAATACCTCTCTTCGCTTTTGAAAATTTATGCACGCCTGAAAGGTTGTCAAAAAAATTGGAGAGGCTAGGGACGGAATGAATTCGGCCTGCTGACCCAAGCGAAGAGAGAACTATCCTTGCGTCGGACCCTACATCGTAGGCGATTTTATCCCTATAACTATGATCTAAGGTTGACCCCAATGTAGCCGATAATACCGCCACCCCAGATGACAATACCAAAAGAACGACTAACCACGTGTACTGTAAAGGGTTCCGGGACATATTCCACAGCATAAGAGATATCCAAGGTGGGTAGTATTTTTTGATGCTACTCAATAAAAAGAAAATGCCTGTCAGCGCACTGGAAAAAACCAAAATCCATTTTGTAAGAGAGAAAGGTATGACATCTCCTTCAGAAGCATAAAACCCGTATATCAATGATGCCCCTAGCATAAAAGTAAAAGAAATAAGTTTGCTGTATTTATTTGATACTTTAAAACAGGCCAACATGCCAATTAAAAATAGTAGGAAAACAAATACTGGTAATAACAACCCCAATTTATCTGAATCAGTTAACAGATCGTAAAAAATGTTTAATAACAAAGATATTACAGAAAGAGTACCCATTAACAAGACGAGACTTGAAGATTCTCCCGTCATAAATTTAACGAGGATAGGAAATATTCTGAAAGACAACATAGCCACAGAAAAGAGCAGCAAAATCGGAGCAAATAACAAAGCCTCATTTATACCGGAAACTCCTTCTAGCCCTCCTGATGAAAGCTGCCCTCTGGCCTTAATTTCATACAAGAGAACAAAACAAATGAACATAAAGGCCAAATCAAGATAATACTTTTGAATAAAGGTCACAGATTCAGGCCTGCCTAAATGACGTCGCCTAGTAACTATTCCTCCTGAAGTTCGTAAAATAGGAGGTAATAAAAAAGCGATGAGACATAATCCTCCAAACCCAAATGAGAGTATAAAAGGAGTCCACGACAACGTTGTCGGCAATAATTTACCATCTGAAATATTGTGAAAATAAGGCAATATACCCGACAAGGATACGAGGCAGAAGGCAAGAATTGGGGCGAAGATGATTGAGGCCAAAAATAACAAAAGCCCTTCCAACCCATATTGCCTAAAAACAGCGAACCGGGAAGCGCCTCGGATCTTTATTAGAGAGATATCTGATTCTCTGGCCGGCATGAGGTATGAACTTATCATAAATACGAAATATAAAAGGGAAGAACCTATCACAGCAAAAAGCAACAACAGAGGAATGCTGGAAAAAAAACTTTGGGTTTTAAATTCCTTTAACATCAGAATTATCCCAGATCTAAGTTGAAACCCCGGTATTTCTTTAGTAAGCAATCCTTCAAGACCATCAATGGAACTGACGATTTCAGCCCTAGTCCATTCTCTTAAAATTAGGTTATCGATTTGCTGATCCCAACGTGCCTCGACCATCGACCCTGGGTAGGCCAGCGGAATTGAATTCATCATAGCTTCTTCAGATATAAAAAAAGCCAGATAATATGTTTGGTCCTCCCACCAATTTTCAGGCACTTCAGAGCCTTCTTCTTTGGGAATCACAGGCATTAAGAATCTATCTATATCGTCTTTCCAGATGGGGTCATATGGATCCAGAGGCTCAAAAATTCCGCTCACTCTAACGCCCAATTTGATTCTGCTATCAGGATAGGGAACCCCCAGTAAAACGTCCCCGTGTTCAATTGACAGTTTTTCCGCCAGATCTGTAGAGAGCGAAACCTCTAGTAACGGCCCATCTGGATGGTATTGGAAATCGGAAGTTGGTGATGATCCTACGATGTAATCAACCTTTCCCTCCACATCCTGAAAACTGTGAAAATACCCCTCAAGTGATCTAATGGAGCTATTCTCTAGGTCCCTTATTGCCGATCCCGATGACCTGTAGAAACTAAACCCATCCGTTTTCAGGTACCGGTTTAAACCAACAATCGCTTCTGACCAATACAGGTTCACAGCTTGCTGTATCAGTTCATCTGAATGAACAATGCGTTCCTCATCCAGAACCATCGAAGACACGAACATTTCCAGTGCCAGATAATTTTCAGACTCATTTCTGGTAGTTAAATCTACTGTCTGCCTTATTCCCTGTTGATCCAAAGCGGCCAGATACATTGGTGCGGAAGACATCAAGGTAGTAGCCACGAGCATGCCTGATAATATGGGTAAAATGAGACGGCGGTCATTGAATGATCGCCTTACAACTAGGGAGAAAAAGTTTAACGATGCCAATTTTGCGATATTCCCCTCACTAACCTGATGAAATTATCCTTTGTAGAACCTCGAACGATAGACTCAAAGGCGGACCAACCTCCCCCACCTGGCCTATAAACCTCTACAGAGTCCATTGCACTGAGGCCATATCCACCCATGATAAATACCTCGCCATGAGTATTAAAATCGGGGCAGTTAAACCCATTTTTACTATCAAACTGATAAGACACATGACCCATCCTAGCTTCCCTCATACTTCCGGCCGATTTCCATTGCCCAGATTTCATATCAAATAATTCTGCAGTACCTGAAGGGCTGTTATAGTCCCGGGTTCCCCCAGTGATGAGAATATTTTCATCCTTAAGAATTATCGCGGAATGGTGTGACCTGGCTTCTGACATATCAGGTAATTTATTCCATTGATTGAAATTTACGCGAAATTTTTCGAATGACGGCAAAGAAGTCCCCTCGGAACCATATCCACCAATCGCATAAACATCCCCATTTTTGTCTTTAAGAAGCCTGTGGCCACTACGAGCTTCTTGCATGGAAGACAACAACTCCATAGTAGAATTAATTGAATCGTATTTTTCAACCGACGACAACGGTGACCCATCGTCGCCCACACCACCCGAGATCAAAACGGTTTTGTCATCAAGCCGAACCATTGAATGACCCCATCTCGCATCTTTCATTGGAGGGCCAATATCCCATAAATTGTTATCGAAATCGAAAATCCACGTATTTGAGGCAGCACTTGAACCGTTCCAACCACCGGTGAGAAATAACTTCCTTCCTCCAATATAAATAGCCGAATGCCGCTCAAGAGGTATCGGCATCGACTTAGCGGGGACCCACTCATAAGAACCGAATTTATTAGGCTTTAGAATCTCAACTGAATCTGATTGAAATGAAGGATTAATGTATCCGCCAGCTACTACCACGGACCCATCTGTAATTTTGGTAGCTGAGTGGCCAAATCTAGGTACATTCATTTTCCCTGTCGTTTGGTATCCGCCAGTGGTTGGGTCAAACAAATATGCTAAATTAAAAGAACTACCGTCATTTCGTTTGCCTCCAACTATTAGTACATTTTCACAGTCCAAAGGAATTGCTGTGTGACCCCATAAAGCAACAGGCATTTTTCCTTTTATACTCCAAGAACCTGAGTCAGAATCGTAGAGTTCTATTCTCGTTAAATTAGTAAACAGGCCTGCCTTGCCAGCAATTATTAAAACTTGCCCGTCATTTAGAGGAACAGCGGAATGCAAGTGTCTAGGGCCCATTAGGTTTTCAGTTTTCACCCAACCTTTTTTCGCATCATAAATTTCGGAGTAACTGATCGGTACGTACGTAAAACCACCAGCTATCAAAACCCTTCCATCAGAAAGTAAAGAAGCAGTATGGCCAGTTCTTTCATATAACATTTCCCCTGCTGACACCCAGGTTTCAGTGTTGGGATCAAAAATTTCAGACTCGACAACAGACGAATAATTATTTGTTCCGCCAGCCACGAGGACTCTACCGTCCTCGAGCAAAGTAGCAGTATGTCCCCATCGGGGGGTCAACAGAGAGGAGGATTCTTTCCAGCTATTGTTAGTTGGGTCATAAATCTCAGTTAAGACCGCAGCGCCATCCTTACAACGATATCCCTTAGTTACCCCAGCTGACGGAGGAGCCTCATTTGAATTTTCACACAGTAATAGGGAATTCTGATTTGATTTCTCTATTGGTATCTTGCCACCAACCACTAATATCATCCCATTCTTCAATGCAGTTACCGAATGACCGATTCTTGGCAAAAGAGATTCTCCTGAAGATGTCCAGTGTTGAAGAACCGGGTCATATATTTCTGCGGAAGAAAGAGTTCCCGAACTATTGGTGCCTCCAACTACAATTACTCTCCCATCTGTGAGAATGGAGGATGCGTGTTTCGTTCTGGGCTGTAGCATATCTAAAGAAGAAGTCCACGTGTCGGTATTTGCATTGTATACAACTGTAGATGCCGTTGGATTTTCCCCATCCTCCCCTCCTGCGATTAATACCGACTCTCTACCAATGAGATTGGCGGTATGCCCAAATCTAGGATTTGGCAATGACTGTCCATTAACCCAGCTACCATTTTCGGTGTCATATATTTCAAGGGAACTTATACCTCCGTTATTGGATTCACCTCCCACGACCAAAATTTTCCCACTCCTTAAAAAAGTGGCTGTGTGGTAAATTCGTGAGTTGAATATGCTTCCCGGAGCAACGGGAGAACCTGGGCTAGAGATTGGATTAGAGGTCTGCGCAAGATCATGTTCATCATGTCTCGTAAATTCACCACACGCTAGAGTGCCGAGTAAGAAATATAAAACTGTAGTTAAAAGCAGGTGTCGAAGTTTTAACTGATAGAGCATAACGATGCACTCCAAGTGCATGTTCAAAGCACTTAACGAGAATTTTAACATCTGCATAGCAGCTACCTCTGATATGGACAACCGGTTTATACTTAAGGTGTACATTGATGTGGGCTAAAAAGGATGTGGGCTAAAAAGTTAACAGTAATAAAAATGGCAAATTCATTAGCACAAGCAACATATGAACTTTCAAGTGAACCACTCCAAAATATGACCTTGGATTTGAGTCAGCTTCCAAATGAGCTGGCCGGGTTCTCACTACTCAGAGAGAGTATTTTGGATAATAAAACCATGGCCACTCACGGATTCCCTGGTAATACAGAGGAAAAATATGATGAGGCAGGTCGACTTACTGGGTACTTAAGGGAATTCGCATCACCGTCTGCCGTACCACAGAGTGAGGATGGTTCAGATATTGTGGCCGCTACAGTTGTTCATCTTTTCAAAGATCAAGAATACTCTGAAAAGTGGATGACAGATACGTTTGTTGAACAATTTAGGAATAATGTAGGTAATGAAGTTGGAGAAAACCAAATTTTAGTTGCTGTTGAAGAACTCGAAATCGATGATTTTTACGACAAATCCGTTGGGATAAGAGCAGTTCAATCTGGTGAGGAGGGAGTATTGTCCACGACTGTCATTGATTTCAAAATTGGACGTCTTTTAGGAGTTTCCTTTGTAGTAACCATTGGAGACCATGGTAGGACAGAGCTCACTACCATGCTGGGTCTGGAGCTTGAAAGAAATATTGTGAGAGAACTTTTAGCCACCAGCTAGAGAAATGTCTAACTAGAAATTAGTGCCAATTATGTGCAGAAGGTAATCCAATCTTCGGTTCTAGGGTTTCTAAATGAGATACAACCACGCTAGTAGTACCGTCCTGTCGTGATATTTTTCCTGTAGCCAAAATAATAGGGTCTTTTAAAACTCTCATATATTTTTTGTGTATGTCTGGCCAAAGTATTAATTGAATATCTGAACTTTCATCCTCTACGGTAACAAAAATGGTCCCTTTATGCCCTCTTGGATGTTGTCTAGCAATTCCCATTCCACACACAGATACTAATTCACCCTCTCCCATTGAATAAACATCGTAAGTACTCGAAACATCCGAAGGCAGAAGAGGCCTAACAAAATCCATGATGTGGCCTTTCGGGTACATATTTATGGCCTTATATTCCAATATCATTTTTTCATAGCTGGAAAAGTCAGCTAAACTAGGTATATTGTCGCTCATCGAAATAGGTAAAGTTATTTGCGACCCAGATGGGCCTTTATAAAGCCCTGATTCCCATAAAGCCAATCTACGATTAGATATAAGGGAATCAAATGCTCCAGAAAAAATTAATGATTCAACTGAATCTGGTTTTATTTGAACCCTGCGAATAAAATCACCCACAGAATTAAAAGGACCTCGCAAATCACGCTCATCTATAATATTTTTGGAATTCTGTATACCAATATCTTTAACAAATTCCAGCCCAATTAGAAGTGAATTACCATTAATCGTACATTTGTTTTGGCTATGATTAATATCAGGGTTATAAAAATCGACTCCAAATTTCCTCGCATCTTGTTTAATAGTCTCCAAAGGATAAAATCCCATGGGCTGATTATTCATAAGACTGACATAGAACTCTAATGGATAATGAGTTTTTAACCACGCTGACTGGTATGCTGAAACAGCAAAAGCATGAGAGTGAGACTCCGGAAACATATACTGCCCGTTTATTTTAGAAAATATTTTGTAAGCTATCTCTTCTGAAACCCCATTTTTTATGGCACCTTTTACAAATTTCTGCCAGTAAATTTTAATAAGACCCTCGTTATTAGTTTTAGCAAATCCTCTCCGCATCTCATCTGATTCAGCCTGGCCTATTCCTGATATATCTGATATTAGCTGTACTACCTGTTCCTGCCACACAATAATCCCACAAGTCCGCTCAAGAGCACGTTGTTCTAAACGATGATCATATTGCCACGGTATTCCATGTCTATAGCGCTCCACAAACTGTGAAACTGAATTACCCTGCATACCTACTCCAGGCCTTATTAAAGCAACTTGATAAGCAAGGTCGTTTAAACTTCTTGATAGGAGACGTTGGCCCATCTTTAACTGCGCAGGCGATTGGAGAAGAAAAACACCTTTTGATAAACCTGTGTTTATCATGTCAAAGACCTCATTATCTTCTGGATCTACTTGGCTAATATCAACTAACTTACCTGTTGTATCTTGAATTAAAGATATGGATTCATCTATTTGGTCCAAAACAGGAAGAGAGAGTATGTCTATTTTTGCAAACCCTGCATCAGCAATACTATCTTTATCCCAATCAATGATGTATCTACCCTCAAGTGCACTTTTTCTAAAAGGGACCATATCTGAAATGGGAGAAGAACTTAGAATCATTCCCCCTACATGCTGGCCCAAAGTCTTGGGAGCGTCTTTAAGCTGAGAGGCAAGAGAAATAATATTTTTCCATTCTGGTAAATCAACCACATTTTTAAATTCTGGAATAGACAACATCTCATCTTTCAAGGAGGTAGGATCTAAATTATGAATTTTTTTTGAAAGGTTACTGATATCTCCATCTGGTATTCCAAAAACTTTACCTAAATCTTTCAAAATTCCCTTTAGTTTATACCTGGTTATCATACCTGTGAGTACTGCAAATTGAGGTCCAAAATACTCATGGACTCTAGGTATTAATTTTTCTCTTATTGACCTAGGAAAATCTATATCTATATCAGGTAATGTTTTTAAATCCTCTGGCACAAATCTCTCTAATGTTAAGTTGTATAGTAGAGGGTCGACATGAGATATACCTATTAAATATCCAGTTAGCATGGCAACCGAAGACCCTCTACCTCTTCCAGGTGACCTAATTTCTATAGGTTCCTCTGAATCCAACTTACCCATATCAACACTTATTTCTCGTGCTATAAGAACGATTTCCCGGTATAAAAGCATGAAGCCTGCTAAGTTATGTTTTTTTATAAGTCTCAACTCCTCTCTCAATCTATTGTCTACAGAATTGTTCACCTCGCCATAGCGTCTTTGTGCAGCTTCATAACAAAGGCGACTAAGATACGTAAAAGGAGTAAATCCATCTGGAACACTGGGTGATGGTAGTTCATAACCAAGATCAGAAGACAAATTGAACTCACACATATCAGATATAGCGAGTGTATTTGTAAGGGCTTTGGGTATAGATTTAAACAACCGTTGCATTTGTGATTCTGATTTTAGATAAAACTCGGAATTTATCTTAAGAAGGTGGGTTAATTTATCTAAATTCGTATTACTTCTAATTGAAGTGAGCGCATTTTGTAACTTGTATCTATCAGCAATATGGTAATGAACATTGTTCGTTGCAACTAACGGAAGTTTCATATCTGACCCTATAGAAATTAACGAATTTATACGGTTAGAATCGCCATACATAAAATTACGATTTAATTCTATATAGATGGAATCATCTTCAAAATACTCCCTGTATTTATTAAGCACAATTTTTGCTCTTTCTATTTTGTGTTCTTTAATAGCATTTGAGATTAGGCCATTCTGTGCGCCAGTGAGTAGTATGATTCCAGAGGCATATTCAGGTATATGCATAGGATCTAACCTAGGTTCCCTACGATCCGATCCATTAGCTAAAGTGAGTAATCGTGATATGTTGGAATATCCGATCCTGTTTTTAGCTAGTAAAACTATGTGAGAATTGTCCTTAAGAATTATTTCAGCACCCGTTATAGGTTTTATCCCGAAATGATCCGATTGCCTAGAGAATTCTAGTGCCCCACACATGTTGTAGTCCGTAAGAGCCATCGCAGGGTAGGCTAGTTCATAAGCTCTAGTAAGGAGTTCATTTATATGAGAAGCCCCTTCACCAAAAGAGTAAAAACTATGCGCATGTAGTTCCACATATTTAGAGTTAACGTACATCAGTAGTTTTGACGATACCAACGTTTTCCAACACTATCTTTAAATATCGTCATAATCTTATGGTCAGGTGTACTGATATTATAATAAGTACGACTAATCGGATCCGGGATCCACCATAAGTCAATCTTCCAGATGTCTAAAACTTTAACTTTTAGATTATCTCCATTAGATAAAGATAGAAATTTAGGAATATTATTTAGTTCTTGAACTGTGATTTTTTGGGGTAGATTAATAGACATAACAGAAAATTTTGTATCAGGATCTATAGAAATCTGTAGTGCCCTTCGCTCAGGAACCGGATGCTCTGCATTCACAGTAAGAAGCTTGTAAAGAGCATTCTTGGCAGGTATTTTCTTGCGAATGTGACGGTCTACTTTAACCAGCTGATCTCTCCTTTCATCGAGGTGATCTCGAATTTCTTTAAAAGCACGATACTGAATACCGTGCTCTCCAACAAAATCTGAAATTGTAATCGAGATATCTTCAACTGATCCGGGCAATTCCAAATCTTCTAACTCTGATCTAAGTAATAAACATAAGTCATTGGAATTACCAAGCGGCCTTTTTAAGATCAAACTTTTGGCCCAACCCTGAGATCCAACAAGCTCAAGTAAAATAGATATTTTTCTAACATATTTACTTTTCAAAACAGGTCGCATAAAAGCCCTCTGTACCAAAAATTCTAACGTTGTAAAAAGAACCGAAAGAGAATCAGAAGGAAATGGTAAAGATACGTGCTCAGTTATATCCTGAGCAGGTTTATTAGAAGAAATGTAATCACTATTTTCAGCGCGAGACAGCAATAAAGCTCTACAACCCTCATCTCCAAATTTAGAATAGATCAATCCATAATCCTGAGCCGCTATATCACCAATTGTATGCATACCAAATTTATGAAAATTAATAATGGTACTTCTTTTGACAGGTAATATATCCACACTAAAAGTAGCTAAGAAAGAATCAATATTTTTCAATATTTTTGTAGATCCACCGGGGGTAGAAGAAAAAGCTGCGGTATATGCAGAAAATTTATTTACAGATATCCCAAATCTTGGTTCTAGAAAATATGGGATTGAATCCAATATATGAGTAACTAATTTAGCTTCGCCTCCATACATTTCACTCAACCCATGCATATTTATATAAATAATCCCCAAATTTGATCTCTCAATTTTTGGAGTTATTCGTGCAATATTTGAGATGACTGAAGCGAAGATTTGTTCATAATTTTTACGATCAAATTCAAATCTTACGGAATCTGGATATCTGGACAATGCAGATGAAAGTGGAATTCCTTTTGAAATATTCTTTATAGTTTTAGAAAAATCCTCAACTACAGGTAATTTAGAAGATTCGCGAGAATACAAAATAACCTCATTGTCAGAGAGTTCAGGGTTTTTATTAATCTCTGACTTAACCCCAAAATGAGTTATTAAAAGACATCCGATTTTAGAATTTTTGTTAGACATATTTTTAAATTGATTTTTTATATACTAATAAAGCTAAGGATGTGATTATAATAGAACTTATGTTCTGTTTTCAACATTAAAATAATAGGCTGCTTTTGCGTATTTCAACAAAAATTGACTGTATTTCTAGCTAATGTTATGTTCAGCATAGAGAAAGATATTTTTACAATAGCGAGGGACAAAATGAGTGTTACAGTCGGTACTGGTAATTTTAAATATGAAGCCGTAGATTCATGGCCAATGCTCCCTGGTGGAGCCACACTGATAGAGACGCCCGGAGTGGCAGTAGACTCACAAGATGAGATATACACATTCAGCCGTAATACTGAGCATCCAGTAATGGTTTTTAATAGAGACGGCAACTTCTTAAGAGGATTTGGGACGGGTATATTTAGCAATAGAACACACGGTATTTTGATAGGCCCTGATGATACTGTCTACTGCGCAGATGATGGAATCCACACAATAACTAAGTTCACTAGAGAAGGTGAACTACTCATGACAATAGGTACTCCAGGTAAATCCTCAGAAATATGGAAAGGTGAACCTTTTAACCGTCCAACACATGCTGCGGTATCAAAAAAGAGTGGCGATATATTCATAACCGACGGATACGGAAATTTTCGAGTTCATAAATATTCAGCTGAGGGGGAATATATCAAGTCATGGGGAGAACCTGGTATAGAGCCTGGCCAATTCCTTAGACCTCACAATATAGCTGTAGACGACGACGACAGGGTCATAGTGGCGGATCGTGAAGCCCATCGAGTACAAGTTTTTGACACAGATGGCAATGTTATAGACGTTTGGAACAATATATTCATGCCCAATGGATTGACTATTGGCCCGGACGGAAATATATATATTGGCGAGCTACCAGGTATGACACAAGCAGATCCTACTCCTCCCAACCATGGACACAACATAAGTATCATCAGTCCTTCCGGTGAAAAACTCGGAAGAATTGGGCATCCTGAAGAAGGTGAAGAACCTGGTAAATTCATAGCGCCTCATGGTATCGGTGTAGATTCACACGGAGATATATATGTCGGTGAAGTTTCATATACGATCAGGGGCAGCCACATGAATCCACCAAAGGAACTTCGTAGCCTAAGTAAACTTAGAAAAGTAACTTAACCTCTTAAGTCAGAGGGTCAGGTATAGGCCACCCATCGGGTATATGTTGCAAGTCATCTTCTACCTTGTACACATTCATTCCGCGCGCCTCGTAATTGGACAAAGCGTATGGATGATCTAGACTACAAGTATGCAGCCATACCCTAGATGCCCCCATGGAAAATGCGTCGTTCAAAGCATTTGTCAGAAGGTAACCACCCAACCCGCTTCCAAGGTATCCCGGGAGTAGTCCAAAGTAGGATACTTCCACATTGTTATTATCTTGGGGATCCAACATATAAAACCCAATGGGTTTACCTGAGAGTTCCATGATCCACAAAGATATGCATGAATCTGAAATCCATTCCTCCCACTTATTTAAACTCCAATAATACCTATCGACCCAGTACCATTCCCTACCAACTGTCCTATACAGCCATTGCGCAAAAGCAGGATCTGGTTCTCTGACTCGGGTTATTTTCAAATCTGTTTGAACAACCAGCTTTCGATTGATATTTTCTCGTGAAAATATTTCTAGATAATGCACGGTCATAGGAAAATCTATCATGGCAATTTATATCTATTCAGCAGCTCCATATTTAATTCAAATCCAATACCGGGTCTGTCAGGCACAGTAACATATCCATCAGTATCGGGAACCATTCGTGGCATAAACATCTCTGCCCTAAGTGGGTCAACCGCAACTGGATAGTATTCCAGGAATTCCCCATGCGATATACCAGCGGCAAGAGGTAATTGAAGTTCTTGGCAACCATGCGGAGCTATCGATACGCCTTTTTCTTTAGCTAGATCGGTTATATCTTTAGCAATGTCATACCCAGGGCAAATTGCAACGTCAACGTTCAAAATATCAGCTCCCTGATGATCAAGGAGGGTTTCGAAATGGGAAAAATGATATCCGTTTTCGCCAGTAGCAATTTTCACCTTCGAGTTTTCTTTCAAAACACCATGTTCTCTATATCGATGTATTGGCATGGGTTCCTCAAACCAATACACTCCAAATTTATCTAGTTCATAAGCAAAGTCTAATGACTGATTCAGATCTAAAGCACAATTTGCATCAACCATCAAAACCACATCATCCCCTGCAGCCTTCCTAGCCGCCTCCACCCTAAGCATATCACCCCTAATACCTTCATTTGGATCACCGATTTTAATTTTCACAGCACCAGCATTCATTTCATTAATATTGAAAAGAACCTCATCTTGAAGTTCTTTAAGCCCCTTCCCCTCGGCATAATAACCTCCAGCAATATATGTTCTAATACGATCTTGGCTCCCTCCTAGTAATTCATGAACTGATTTTCCTAAGGCTTTACCTTTTATATCCCAACAGGCGATGTTTATTGCTGCCAAAACTTGTGTGTTAACTCCCCCTGGGCCCAATATCTTTATGTGTTTTTCACCCAAATCTTCCGCTATCTTCCTAGTTTCAAGCGGGTCTCTTCCAATCAACAAGTCACGGAAATAATCGACAAACGGGGGAAACACATTCAAAGGCCTTTCAGCAGCAGTACCACCATTCCAACCAAACCCATCGATTCCTTCATCCGTCTTAACTGTGACTTTATGGAGCCTGCCTGGGCCGTAAAAGTGGCCTCCATTCCAAATCCCTGGCCTTTCCCATTCAAAAACGTCACTTATCACATCAATAATTTTCATTAGACTAAAACCTCCCGTCTCTTAGCTTTAATGAACGACTCAGAGCCAAATGTAATAGCACCCGCAACTACAAATACAAGGCCTCCTAGCAATCCTCGGCCTGGATCCTCTGAAAGAACCAACCAGGCCAATAAAACACCGGCAGGTGGTTGTATAAATGAGTAAAATGTTACTGTTGAAGGTAAATATTTCGTTACCAACCATGCATTGGCAAGAAACCCGAATCCGGCGATCACAAATCCTTGATAGGCAAGCGCTAACCAAAATCTTGGTTCAATAGTGTATTGAGGGGATTCGAAAAGCAAACTGCCTATGAAAAATAACGTTATCCCTATAACAAGTTGCCCAAACATAATTTTCGCCTCAGACATGTTTTGGGCAAAATTAGACATCAAAACCAGCCGCAACCCCAACAAAATGGCTGACAAAAGACTCATCAAGTCACCTTCTATGGTAACACCGGGTACGACAATTCCCACATCCCCAAAAACTATCGTCAGTATACCTACGTAGGACAGAACAATTGCCAGTACTTTCCATCGATTAAGAGTGTCGGCTGGAACCAAGAAATGGGCTATTACTGCCGCCCAAATAGGGTAAGTGGAATTTAACGCGGTGGCGTGCCCGGCAGTAGTCAAATGTTGACCTACATTCATGAACATAATCTGTACTGTAAAAAGGGCCCCTACTATTAGAAGTGGACGGATTTCACTTTTGCTAACTGTAAAAGACTCTTTTCTGAGGAGCATGTAAGCAAAAGTTACCGTCCCTCCCAGCACAAATCTCATCCATCCAACTTGTAAAGGTGACGCATACTCAAGGGATGCTTTTATACTTACGTGATTGCCTCCCCAAAGCAAAGAGAGAAATATCTGAAAGACAGTGGGTATCAGCCCCGCCGGCTTTCTTTTTTCAAGCGTATCTACTTTTTCTTCCGAATCGGTCAAAATTTATATGAACCTGTTGCAGGGATAACATAAAACAGGATTTTACCTTACCTAGCTTAATGGAGACAGCTAGGTAGGTACTTTGTTATCCTGTCTTTACAAATATGGCATCTATAAAAGACATAAAGCTAACGGTGGTAGACCAATCACCGATTCGACGTGGTGGCACCCCTGCCGATGCGCTAAATGAGTCAGTTGAACTGGCAATACATACAGAAAATCTTGGATATTCCAGGTACTGGGTAGCGGAACACCATAATTCCAACTCTTTTTCCGGAACGAGTCCAGAAATTCTAATAGGACAGATAGCAGCAAAAACCTCTACTATTCGTGTCGGAAGCGGCGGTGTTATGTTAAGCCATTACTCTGCGCTTAAAGTGGCTGAACAATTCAGTGTATTGGATTCTTTTCACCCAGACAGAATTGACCTCGGCATCGGCAGAGCCCCTGGGAGCGATAGAAGAACTGCCGCCGCTTTAACATATCCAAGACCCACAATGGACGTATTCAGTGACTTTCCTCAAATGGTCAAGGACCTGTTAAATTTTCTGGAAGATGAGGTGGAAGATGATCATCCTCTCTCAGGTATTAGGGCTCAATCTTCAGGTAAAGAAACATACCCGTCAGTGTGGCTCCTAGGATCAAGTGATTACAGTGCTAGATTAGCAGCAGAAATGGGCCTTCCTTTTAGCTTCGCAGATTTTTTCGGAAACACCTCGGAATACGGTCCACAAGTTACTGATTTATATAGAAATAACTTCAAACCGTCTGACTATTTATCGGAACCCAAAGTAAATGTGGGCCTGCAAGTGATATGCGCCGATACAGAAGAGAAAGCTAAATTTGTTGGATCTTCAAGAAGCATAAACAAAATTATATCGACAATGGGACTCAAGACGAAGGGTTTGTTACCCCCGGAAGAAGCTTCCGTATGGCCGTTAGACGAAAATGTCAGAGCCTATTTGGAACAAACTACTCAAAGCTATATAGAAGGTGACCCCGACCAGGTAAAAGAAGGAATCCTCTCATCATCAGAACGCTATCAAACCCCTGATATAGGAATAGTATCCAATTGCTACTACTTCGACGACAGGAAAAAATCCTACCGCCTAGTTGCAGAATCTATGGATGTGCATCCGAATTCAATACCCGATGTGGCTACTGCAGAATTTTAATTGGGGTTGGCTATATAAGCATCAGATGGGATAGGCTTTTTTGCAAACAGGAAGCAAAACCCTCCAACAACTGCTAACACCCCAAGTACAGCGAACGCTGTTTGATAGGTGCCAGTTGAATCACGCATTACCCCAGCAAAAACTGGTCCAATCAGCAACAGCACGTTCATTGGCACCTGAGATATCCCCATTATCTTGCCATAATTTTTTCTACCAAAATAATCTCCTCGTATGGAAGATGAAATAGGATTCCTTCCACCAAACCCTATCCCGAACAACAAAGCAAATCCGTAGGCCGAAAAAAGATTGGAAGGTCCAAAAGTTAAAACAAAAACCCCAAGGGCCTGACATAAAGTAAACATCATTAGTGCCACATTTTTCGCAATCCGGTCCCCAACATACCCGCCAATTAATTGGAATACCATAGAAACCGCTGTGTATGCTGAAACAACAAATGCAGCCGTCTGCAAACTGTATCCTTGATCTGTCATCATAGGCGCAAGATGCAACATAAATGCCAACAAAACCATCGATGTAAATCCATGGCCAAGGCTTATAAACCAAAAGGCCGGGGCTCTCAAAGCCTGTGATACCGTGAAATCATACTCTTGCTCGATTTTTACACCACTGATTAAAGCTTCCTTGTTCCGTCTTTCAATGTCTTCTTCTGTATCTCCGTCAGGAAGCAATCCATAATCTTCGGGTCTATCTCTAAGAAGGCTAGTCAACGGAAAGGCCAGCAATATAGTAACTATAGCTAGGATAAACGCAGTTAAACTCCACCCCGGCCTATCTAAAAAATCTGGGTCGATAAGCCAGGCTAGCAGCGGTACAAAGAATAATGATCCAAACCTCGAGAGGGCATTAGACAGACCCATGGCAAAGGATCGTCTTCTGACGAACCAATTGTTCATCATAGTATTTAGAGCCAGCCAACTACCTAAACCTTGACCAAGAGCAATAAGCAGATAAGAAAAATAGAAAATCAACAAATGATTTATACGGCTGAATACTATCCACCCAAACCCCATGATTATCATACCTATTAAAACCATGCGCTTAGTGCCAAACCTATCTACTAGATAACCTTCGACAGGGCCTAAAATACCACCTTCAATCCTCGTAAACGATAATGCTAGAGACAGTTGAGTCCTATTCCACCCAAAGGCCCTTTCCATTGCAACGGCCCAGATACCCATGGCATGGAAAAGAGGAGTAGTAGCTATCATCATTAGAGCGCCAAAGACTGGAACCAGATACCAACCATAGAACGTGTTTTTTCGTCTTTCGGCTAGTTTATTTTTGGCACTTTGAAACAAAGTTTGGATACTTTCCAATTACAGAATCTTTTTGATGGGAATATTAGTCTATTGAGATGAATATGTTATTAAAAACAGGAATTAAGATTCCCAAATACTAACTCACAAATACTTACTGGTAAAGTTCTAAACCGCAGCATGGGGCCGGGCATCACGGGTGAAATACTCTATAATTTAATCCTGATTTCGCACTGCCGGGGAGAAGATCCAAAATATAATTGAAATAGCAACGCCAAGAGCCCCCATAAACAACAAGGTTAGTCGAACAGAAGTGATCCCTGCCATCCAACCCACAAAAAAACTAAAGAAAACGACCATTCCCATACCAATTCGATAAGCACTCATCGCCCGGACCCTATATTGGTCTTCCGCTAATGTTTGAGTTAAAACACCAGTTGTCGTTCTAAATGCAGTCTGAGTAGCACCAAAAATTGCAAGGGCCAAAAAAGCTGGAGTTATCCACAAGGATTGGCTTAATAAAAGAGTCATAATGGCACCACAAAGCGCAGAAAGAATACAGAGCATGCCCCGCCATTTTGGAAATCCAAATGCAGAAAATACAAAAACCATTAGCAATCCACCGGCTCCGTTGACCGCCATCATGTAGCCACCATATTCAACATCTCTATGAAGAACGTCTGTAGTGAACAAAGGCAACAAAAATATGACGGGATGCAAAACAACATTTGGTGCCGCAGACAACATATAAATGAATGACAATGGACGCTGTTGTTTCCACAAATACTTGAACCCATCCGCCATATCGGTAAACATCTGTGACACTCCAAAACTCGTAACAAAATCTCGTTTTATGAAATAAGGAGTAGACATTGGGATTAGAGCCACTATGACCCCTAGATACAGGAGTGCTTCAATGGTGAAATTCCAAAAAAATCCCACATTTGAAACGATGATACCGCCAATAAATGGGCCAATCATTCTGGTACCAGGTATCGTAAGAACACTAGTAGCATATGCGTTGCTAAGAGCATGGAAGGGAACGGTATTAGCGATAAGAGCTTGGCGGATAGGCATTTTTAGTGCTTCACAGCACCCTGCCAGCAGTGCAAATGTATACACATGCCACACAAGGACGGATCCTGTCCGAAGCAACAAAGCGAAGGAAAGAGCCAGCAGAACCATAAATATTTCAAGGCAAATAACCAGCTTCTTCCGATTTAACCGGTCACCTAAAACACCACCCCAAGGACCAATAATAATCCCAGGTAAAGCCACAGCACCACCTATGCCCACCACAAGCAAGGCAGAATTAGAACCATTTTCAGTAAGGGATTTTACTAGCCATCCTATTGTAAGTAACTGCAACCATTGTGCGGTATTTGCACAAAAGTTTGCCGTCCACAAATATCGATAATCAGGATAGGCCCGCAATGAATCTAAGGTGTGTATGGTGGGTAATTTCATACCCGCTCAAACACGATCAAAGACTTGTCCAAACTAAATGATGTCTTGATTTTCAATCGACCTGACGGGCTTTTTTATTCAGCTGTAGCTGTGTATTGGTTTTTCAGCATATCCCAGTCAATCTCATATCCAAGCCCTGGTTTGGTCGGTGCATGAACCACACCACCTTCAAATTGAATATCCTCCACAAGCCCAAACATATTGGCCCCTGTGCATGGGAAAAATTCAAAAAATTCACAGTTAGGCACTGCCATGGTTATGTGCAAATTCGCTACGTTGTTTAATGAATTACCACCATGATGAATCTCACATTTCATATTGAAACCTTCAGCAAGATGACAAAGCCGAACCATTGGAGTAATTCCTCCAGTCACGGCCACATCTCCCCTTAGTATGTCAGTTGCATACTGGGTTATCCATTGGGTCATTCCGTAATATCTTCCCGGAGCATATTCAGTAGACATAATCGGTATGTCTAATTTATCATGCAATTTTACATAGTTATAAATATCTTCTTCGACCAAAGGGTCCTCATACCAGTAGAAATTCAGTTCTTCAATGGCCCTCCCTACTCTCATTGCATCTTCATATTGGTAGGCCCACATCGAGTCCAACATAAGTTTCATATCACCTCCTACCGCTTCCCGCACTGCCTGCGATATTTCAATATCGTAAGCAGGATTCCCATGTGGATGGATCTTGTGTGCAGTCCAACCCATCTCTTTGAATTTGATTGCCTCTTCCGCATATTCCTCTTTTGTGTCATGAAATGCGGTGCTAGAGTAAACAGGAACTGATTCTTTACAGGTACCTAATAGCCGGTGTATTGGCTGCTGGGCTATTTTTCCATTTATATCCCACAGGCAAATATCGATAGCACCTATGACATTCGTAGACACAGACCGATTCATTTTCCACATATCCCACCAAATGGCACCGATATCCTGAGGATTCCGACCCATAATCAATGGTTTGATAAATTCTATTAATCCTGGGGCAAAATGATCCGCCCCAACACGTGAAGAACCCAAAAATGAATTGCCATTTATACCTTCATCTGTCTCGACAGTAACGATCCCAAGTTGGCGTGTGTTACCAAATGAAGTACCAACACCAGTCTTCCAAGCTTGTGTAGTCCAATTGAACATTTCAACTTTAACATTCGTTATTTTCATAATGTACCTTTCACATCTGGATTATTCGCGTCTATTTCACCTAGGATATTATCAGCGTGATGAGAAATCGTACAGGATTATCCAAGAATCTGAAAATTGCCATAATCTAATTTATTGGAGGACAAAGTGAATGCGAGACTAGTTCCATTGCCTAATGCAAAACATTTTAGTAATGAAGAGATGAAATCCAGATCTGAAGAATTCTATATGACCATTAAACAGCGTCGAACTGTGCGAGATTTTTCTTCGGAAGAGGTATCCAGATCTATAATCGATAATTGCATTTTAGCCGCGGGAACAGCTCCAAGCGGGGCAAATATGCAACCTTGGCATTTCGCTGTTTCAGGTCGGGGAGAGGCTCGTAAAATCATTCGTGAAAAAGCTGAGAAAGAAGAACGGGACTTCTATGAAACAAAAGCGTCCCCAGAATGGTTAAAGGCCTTGGAACCATTGGGGACAGATGCCAATAAACCTTTTCTAGAAACTGCGCCATTCCTAATCGCCATATTTGTTAAAAGTTACGGAATGCTGCCGGACGGTTCCCGGGTAAAACACTACTACGCGACAGAATCGGTGGGCATAGCTACTGGTATTCTAATAACCGCCCTTCACAACGCAGGATTGTCCACTCTCACGCATACTCCTAGCCCTATGGGATTTTTGAACAAAATATTTAAGCGCCCAAAAAACGAACGCCCATTTTTACTCCTTGTCGCAGGCTACGCAGAGAAAGGAGCTCAAGTTCCGGATATCCAAAAGATGTCACTTGGAGAGATCTCATCTGACATAAGTTGAAACATGTTAAGTGCAGACAGGAGGGATTGATTTCCAGAATCCAGTGGCGTCTTCAAAAGCTTTAGCAAGTTGTAAGACCCCAAATTCATCCCTATATCGACCGACGATCTGAACTCCGACTGGAAGGCCTTCAGCGGTGAATCCACAGGGAACCGAAATCGCAGGATGTCCTGTGGCTGTTATGTAATAACAGGATTTCATCCAAGCAATAAAGTTTTCCATTTTCACGCCATTTATCTCAGAAACCCATCTTTGTTCAATATTAAAAGGGGGTCTTTGGCTCACAGGGCATATAAGAAATTCATATTCGTTCATAAACTGGTTCATGCGTTGAAACAATTCCATTCTTTTAGCTTCGGCCCATCCTACATCGGGTCCAGATAATTTGACCCCCTGCTCAATATCCCAAATCATTGTATCTTTCAATTTATCTCTGTTGTTCCTTAAATTATCTCCCTGATTTATTTCTCTTCCCCACCCCCGCCAAATCAAAAACTGCTCATTTACATCGGAAAAATCAGGCTCAGTTTCCACAATTAAGCATCCTATATCTTTAAAAACTGACCTCTGAGATTCAATTACGGCGGTGGTTCGGGGATCGATTGGTAATCCTCCCAAATCTTGACTCCATGCGATTTTCGTACTCTGAAAATCCCTGTCCAAAGATTCCAAAAAAACTTCACCCTTTTCACTTATTGATATGGGAACACGAGAATCAGGCCCCGCTATAGCAGCCAAAAAAAGAGCACAGTCAGAAACAGTTCTGGCCATAGGACCTTGTACTGATGTTGGACTCCAGCCCACCTTGGATGGATAAGTAGGTACTCGACCAGGAGATGTCCTAAATCCGACAACATTACAAAAGTTTGCCGGGTTACGTAAAGACCCCCCGGTATCACTTCCATCAGCAATTGGGACCATTCTAGTAGCGAGGGCCACAGCTGCACCGCCACTGCTGCCGCCACAGGTTGTGCTGGTGTCATAAGGATTCAAAGTTTCTCCAAATACCTCATTGTAAGTTTGGGAACCTGCTCCGAACTCCGGCGTATTGGTCTTGCCAATTGTGATAGCCCCAGCTCTCTGCATCCTCTCCACTATTAATGCACTGTAGTCGGGTATGTAGTCAGCATACAAAGGAGAACCGTATGTCGTCCGAATACCTTTAGTCGGAACTAAATCCTTATGGGCCGTGGGAAGTCCGTGTAATATCCCTAAATTTTCTCCTTTGGCAATTGCTTCATCTGCGAGTTTGGCCCCGTCTATTCCTAGCTCTGGATGAATGGTAACAATGGCGTTTACTTTAGGATTCACAGAATTTATTTGACTTAGGTGGGCATCCATCACCTCTGATGCTGAAATGCCCTTGGTTTTAATTAATCTAACCATTTCAGTGGCAGTCATATTAACTATTTCTGATTTAGACATATCAATAACTCCATTCTCACGTGGTGATTTTTAAATTTTGTTCGAATTTCTCTTCTGATTTTTGCCAATCCGGTATCAATAGTTTGGCAGGATTCTCTAGCAAAATAATACTCACGGCGCCTGCAAAACTCGCTACCACACTGATAGCGAATGCAGGATTATAGGAATCAAAAATATCAAAAACTGGACCTCCAATCCAACCGCCCAATGCCATGCCTGCGCCAGCTCCCAGCATTTGAAACCCATGCGCCCCTCCCATAGGCGCATGCCCGAAGTATTTCCTATTTAGAATTGGGAATCCCCCAGTTTCTCCTCCGTACCCAACCCCAAAACTAACAGCAAATATTAAGAACATCCCATCCATCGATGAGAATATCAAAAGTAATACTGTTGCCCCCTGCAAGATGTAAAAAACTGTCATTACAGTTCGCACACCCAACCTTTCACATAAAATCGGAGTTGTTAACCTAGTGACTATGCTGACTGCCGAAAACAATGTGAAAATTAGCGAAGCATCTATTGCACTCATACCTTTACTAGTGGCCATTGGAATTATCCAAATCAAGATCACTGCATGCCCCACGCAACCAAGGAAATGAATAGAACTCATATTCCAAAAGGCGGCAGTTTTCCTCATGTATCCCTTGAACTCATCGAGAAGAATAGCAGGAGGGAGTTTGTCACTAAGTGGTGGATCACCTTTGAAAGTACCATACGCCTGAACGCCTACATCTGCGGGCCTGTTTTTAAATACAGAAACCAAGGCCAGCATTATTAATGTGGAAGCAATCCCTATGGAGACAAAAGCGACAGTCCAACCAAATGTCTGAATCATAAAGGCCACAAAAGGCGTGGCCAATGCAGGCCCTACTCCCCAGGAAGCCATAATGAGACCCATAGCCAAACCTAGGTGCCTTCTAAACCAGATCATAGCTGCGGGTATAAGAGGTACAAGAAAAATTGCCTGAGCAATACCGAGGATGACCCCATATGTAAGCCAAAATTGCCACAGATCTTTTACAAAAGCGGTAGCCAGCATACCAATTAAAAAAACAAAGGTTCCGACAAGCATAGATTTTTTTGCCCCAAACCTATCACCCAAATTGCCTGCCCACGGAGCCACAACAGCTGACACTATGCTACAAATTGCATAGGCGAATCCAATACCACCCTGACTCCATCCAAATTGAGTCTGCAATGGATCGATGAACACCCCAAAAGCCATTCTGATGGATGAGCCTACTATCTGCATCCCAGCAATAATGGCAACTATCATCCAGGCATAATGCCAGTAAAAAGTTTTTGGCTCAGAAGTGCCTAAATTATCCTGAATCATTTTTGAGAGAATTCTCCAACCTCAGTGAAGAGGACACATCCACAGTGCTGCCGATTCCCAGGTGTAAATTTCCGTTTGCCCTACTTCATATCGAACATCTTTCCGTTTTTCTATCCGAGCCGAAGCTGACATCGCTAGCACATAAATAACAAGCAATCCCGCAAAAAAAACAACCAGCCCAAATTGTAACGGCATTCCCAAAATAAAAGTGTTTTTTAACAATTACTCACTACATGTAAAAAAGAATGGAAGACAGTTTCATGAAATATATGTGAGGATTATATTCCGTAACTGTCTCCCGTGACTAGGTTAAAAATGGTGTGTTTACAGTCTTAATTTGAAACAGATGAATTGTAGGTAATCTTTCTGATAACCTACCGATACGATAGAAAGATAAATATCATGGAGGATGCGATGCTTAAGCCTAACTTAATCAGACAAAAATTAAGGTCGGAGGAACCCACACTTAGTACCCATATACACAGTGTGTGGCCCGCAGAAATAGAAGCCATCGGGCATGCAGGCATATATGACTATGTTGAATTCGTGGCCGAGTATGGACCATCAGACCTGCACGACCTTGATAACATGTGCCGAACATCCGAACTCTACAATCTTGGCAGCATGATTAAGATAGATCAAAGCCTTATGCCCTTCCTCGCTCAAAGAGGAATAGGATCTGGTTACGAAAGCGTGCTATTTACAGACGTACGAAGCATAGAAGAAGTCCGGGAATGCATCAAATCAGCTAGGCCCGACCACCCCGATCATGGGGGTCTTTATGGCGTTGCTACAAGGAGGAACTCCTACATGGGATATGGCGGCACACAGGAATATGTAGATATGCTTGGGGATGTGGTATTGGCCTTCATGATTGAAAAAAAAGGCGCTGTTGACAATCTGGAAGAAATTTTATCTGAGCCAGGTGTGGAGATGATCCAATGGGGCGGTGCGGATTTTTCAATGAACATTGGTAAACCAAGACAGATGAACGACCCGGAAGTGCAGGCGGCAAAAAAGAAGACTTTTGAATTAGGCATAAAAATGGGAGTTCCTCCAAGGGCTGAAATACAATCGGCAGACGAAATGAAAGAGTATCTAGATATGGGAGTAAGAGATTTCTCGCTAGGTACAGACATATCAATACTTTACTCATTTTGGAAGAACGAAGGAGAGAAAGTACTAAGGGCAATGGAAGGCAACTAGTTAACTGTCATGGAACTTTCCATAAGTGGGAAAAAAGCGATCATCACCGGCGGCAGCAAAGGAATTGGTAAAGCTATTGCCAAGGAATTGGCAAAGGAAGGCGTTGATTTGGGGTTGTGCGCCAGAAACGAATCTGACTTAATAGCAACCTCTGAAGAGATAACATCCAATTATAATGTGAAGGTTTTTACTGCAGTGGCAGATACCCGAGATGATAACTCAATTTCCATGTTCATAGATGGCGCAGCCTCTGCCCTTGGGGGGCTGGATATTCTAATAAACAATGCTGCCGCTCCAGGTGGATTGGTTATGGGTCCGCTAGATCAGGCCGACCCATTAGAACTTATAGACGACATAGATACCAAGGTTGTTGGGTATCTGCGATCGACAAAAAGGTCGGTGCCTTACATGAAAAAAGCACAATGGGGCAGAATAATAAATATTGGAGGTTTGGCGGCAAGAAGTGGAGGAGCTATCAGTGGCCTGCGAAACCTAGCCCTAGTCCACCTAACAAAGACTCTTTCCAATGAATTAGGGCAATTTGGTATAACGGCCAATATCATTCATCCGGGTGCCACCAGAACAGAAAGAACACAACCTATGCAGGAAAACATCGCGAATGCCCAAGGCTTAACGGTCGAGGATATTGAAAAGAAGGCTACAGAATCTATCGATATAAAAAGAATGGTGGAGGCGGAAGAGATAGCCTATCTTGCGGTATTTTTATGTTCTCCGAGGGCCTCCGCTATAACCGGGGAATCAATAGCCGCAGGTGGCGGTGTAGGATCCGCCGTGTTTTCCTGATAATTAATTCACAAACTAAATTAGAGGAGTAAAAATGTACACAACAGAACAATTTGAAGGCATCATAGCCGAGACTATCACTATAAATGGTACAAATGGGGACGCAATACACACGTATTTTGCCAGACCAATGGGGGCAGGCCCATTCCCAGCCGTAGTTTTGGCTCATCATCTGCCAGGATGGGACGAATTATATCGAGAATTTACCCGCAAATTGGCGCATCATGGGTACCTCGCGATTTCCCCAGATCTGTATTGCAGAGAGGCACACGGTACCCCCGAAGATGTTGCAGCAGCAGTAAGAGCAGAAGGGGGAGTATCAGACGATCAAGTCATGGGTGATTTGGAGGCTGCAGCCAAATACGTTCTTTCTCTGCCGAATTCAAATGGCAAAGTGGGGACATTTGGAACATGCTCCGGAGGGAGGCACGTATTTCTAGCCGGATGTCGACTAGACTGTTTTGATGCCATAGTGGAATGTTGGGGTGGAAACGTTATTATGTCTGATGAACAACTAACGGATAAGCAACCCGTATCGCCAAACTCGTATACTCAAGATTTGAACGCACCTTTGCTAGGCCTCTTCGGGGATCTGGACCAGAGCCCGACACCCGATCAAGTAAACCAACACGAAAAAGAGTTGAAAG
Source organism: Dehalococcoidia bacterium UBA6495 (assembly GCA_002435305.1). Lineage (GTDB taxonomy): Bacteria > Chloroflexota > Dehalococcoidia > Lucifugimonadales > UBA826 > UBA11996. The sequence goes on along the minus strand of DJMH01000116.1, from coordinate 30,707 downwards.
CCGCCGGAAAAGATATTGAGTTTCATAGGTATCCAGAAGCTGGTCATGGCTTCTTTTATTTCGACCGACCTATATACCACCAAAGTTCCGCAGTTGATGGATGGGACAAAATGCTAACGTTTTTAGGTAAGAACTTGAGTTAAATTTAGAAGGAAATACTCATTATGTGCACAATGATATGCGAACGAACAGAGGTGGAAGGAAGCGGAAAGGGCAGAGACGGCTGGTTTCCACTAGAAATGGTCAATGTATCTTACGATCATCCCTTCAATGCCCCTTGGGAATACGGTGTCAACATAGATTTTGTGAACCAATCTCGGGGGGTTGGATCGAGAGTCGCTGTGGAATTAAGTCCCCAGTCGGCCAAAAGGCTCGCTGAAACCATAATCGAGGCACTTAAGAGAGGAGAAGCTGACCCACAAATCCAAGTTTCGGTTCTGTAGTAATTAACTTCTATTTGGAGTTTGGACGCGTCAGTATATACAACGTACCTATAACGGCAAGGGAGATGACTATAGTTTTGAATTGCCAACCGTAAGGCGTTATCGGCGATGTTGATATGGCTGAGAAAACCCATATGCAACTAATAGAGATGAATTTGGCTCTTTTAGGCATAGCTCCCGTTTCCATAAATTGCTTTATATGCCTTCCAAAAAGTCTATGCTCTGTGACCCAGCGATACATCTTTTCATTTGACCGCATGAAACAAACGGCAGAAAGAATAAGAAATATAGTGCCAGGCAACATGGGCAGAAAATATCCTGCTATTCCGATCCCCAGAAATAAAAATCCAAAAATGTAAAGAACGACCTTTTTAAAGATGCGAACCAGAGGATTGTCCTTCAAGGCCGACAGGCCAACCAAGAAATATCCCGTGATCAGTAACCCTGAAGGAATAAAGCAACAATACACCCAATCGTTAGGCCCAACTAACCTAGGCCCCCAATCATAAATGCCGAAGCTCACAGACCCTGGTTTATATAGTCCCTCAACCCCTACTATTACTAGCGACAGGCCAATACAAATGGGAAACAACACCCACAATCGTGCCACCACCACTCCGACGGATTGCTTCCAAGACGATACCAAATGTATAAACAGAACCTTATAGCCCCCGCTTTTATAAACCCTTGAAATATTACTTAGTCTATAATAACTTTCCGTGAAACCATATATAAATCAGAGTCAGCCCCCTGAATCAAATGCGCCAGTAGGGTTTACACTTTTTGCGTAATAGAGAAGACTCTACCAATATAAAACCTTGGTCTGCTTTCAGGTTTCCAGATTTCAGAATGCTATGGGTATCGGGATTGTCTGCTTCAGTTACCATGCAGATCCGGTTGCTTGGATTTGGTGTGTGGCTTTATGAGGAAACAGGCTCAGGAATACAACTCGGGTTACTAGGATTGGTGCAGCTCGCTGTCCAAATGCCGGCCTCATTGTTTGGAGGAGCATTCGCTGACCAGTTTGATCGTAAGAAGCTGATATCGATCACCCAGTGTTTCAGCTTTTTTTTAATAACCCTTGCTACAATTCTATTAATCAGCGATTCTTTGAAGACGTGGCACATATATGCAATGGTCGCAATACTTGGAGTGACCAGCACAATGGGTGGACCAGCCCGTTCGGCAATTACAGCCAATGTAGTGCCCACTTCCCACCTGCTGCATGCTGTCACTTCTAATACAGCTACATATCAAATAAGCTCCATCCTAACCCCTCTAATATTTTCGGTTGCCTACAAATTAGTCGGGCTACCTGCTGTATTTTTAATAGGTGTCTGTTTCTCCCTACCAGCCTCAATAATACCGTTGTTTATTAATGCCAAATACGGCACCGATGGATCTGATAAACCTTTAGAAGGCTCTATGATTTCAAGATTATGGGAAGGATTCACATTTGTTAGAAATCACCCCATACTTCCTGGCCTCTATATCATGGACGTAGGGGTTACAGTCGTAAGTTTTTACAGAGAAATCATGCCTTTAATAGTCGATAAATTATTCAAGCAGGGTGCCTGGGCTATAGGACCTCTTTCCGCCGCCAATTCTCTGGGCGGAGTTTCTGGAAGTTTCCTTGTCCTTTTCTTGGCCAATTATCGCTCCAAAGGGATGCTGGTTCTATACGCTACAGGAATATATTCCCTTCTGTTGTTCGGCTTCGGTTCAATTCAATTTCTCAACGTACATCCATTGCTTTTATTGTTAATCGGAGGAGGAATAATTTCCGGACTGGGTGCGACCGATGCCATAGGTATGACCACCAGACAAACTACAGTGCAATTGACGACTCCCGACCACATGAGAGGTAGGGCTGTAAGTTTTCATTCTTTTAGCGCGATGGCAGCAAATAACATAGGAACATTCGAAGTCGGCTTCATGTCTGAACGAATTGGAGCTGGAAACACCATGCTATTAGGTGGAACAGTATCAGTTTGCGTAGTTCTTCTTGTATGGCGTCTAATAGCCGGGTTAAGAAATTATAGATACCCTTAGATTATTGCTAATTTGGGCTCTGGTTTAATGGAAACCCTTGTTGACGTTATGTTTTCCTGTTCTTCTGTGGATAACTGTTGGAAGCGCGACCCAGCATCTAAAACTTTTTCAAGTAAAGAGAACTCCCCACAGCTAGGAGCCGTATCTATTTTTTGCGACAACTGCCACCACAAAGCCTCATCTATTTCTTTCTGTTCCCTATAAGGGTCATACCAGGTCGCACAGTCTTTTTGGTTATCGGCCCATCCACCCCTGGCTATCATCTTTATTGTCTGAATTCCTACATCATTTTGATTACAAAATTGAATTAAGGTATCTGAATCTTTTCGGTATTCATGATTTCTATACATCGAAGCATTCACCGGAAACATCACAGTATCGAAATCAAACCTTCTCAGCGCCTCAAGATGGGTAGACGGTGCTGAAGGACCATGTCCCGTAATGCCAAGCCATTTCGTTAACCCTTGTTCCCTCATCTCTACTAACGCCTCCAAGGCTCCACCTTTTCCTGTCACCAGATCTAGAGTTTCAAGATCTATTACCGAATGCAACTGGAACAAATCAAAAGAGTCCACATTCATGCGACCCATTATGTCTTTAACATTGCTCCACACATCATCCCTGGTTCTCATTGGAGTCTTACAACCCAAAAACATCTTTGAGCGTAACTCCGGCATCCATGGCGCAACACGCTCCATCGATTCAGAATACCCAGGTGCTATATCTATATGATTAACCCCGTAATCCAAACACATTTGGATGGCAGAATCGGCATCTGGCTGACTCAATTTTCCTATTGAATAGGCTCCGAAGGTAATTACTGTACTGCTATGTCCAGTTCTTCCAAGTCGACGTCTCTCCACAACTAGCCTCTTTTTTTGCAATAATGTTCAGAAATATATTTACTCCAGTATAACCACATAAATCAAATGACTATTACAATCTCAGCAACTGAATTAAGCAACTACGCAACACGATACCCGTGCTTGAGGTGTGCCTGGATAAGGATGCACGTCAAGGATCTTCCCTATCAAACATTCCCTTCAATATTTAGTTCAATAGACAGTTTTACTAAAAACGTCATTTCTGCATTTTTTGAAAAATTTTCCCGGTTGCCCGATTGGTTGGAAGAAATTGGAGAGGTCACTGAGAACATAAAACCTCCAAATTGGAGGAAATTTTACAGAGATGATGAAAACACCGGCGTGAGAGTGAGAGGGGAAGCAGACGCCATATTTCGCCTTTCAGACGGATCCTATGTGATTGCCGATTACAAAACATCACGCTACAACCCTGAAAGAAAATATGCCCTACTGTCGTATCAAATACAGCTGAATGCTTACGCATGGATAGCAGAATCCTCCGGATATAGCCCTATCAGTCGTCTCTATCTGATTTTCATGGAACCGGAAAGTCAAAAAGAGTTCGCATCATCTAGTTCGGCTATTTCAGAGATGGGAATGGCTCTCGGATTTAAATCCAATATAATTGAAGTTGAAAGAAGGCCAGAAAAGCTGATACCACCTATCCTAGATTTAGTCCATTCCGTGTCCAAAATGAAAATACCCCCGGAAGGAAGAAATAGGTGCCGGGACTGTGTGAGACTGGATAAAATGATTGTGCAAATGACCTATGGAATTACCAATGACACCAACCAATAAAGATAGCATTGTCTGGTTGGGGGTGTATGGACACCCGGATGATGAAACCTCTGCCAGTGCTGGCACTATGGTGAAACTAAGTGACGAAGGCCACCAAGTCTACGTTATCACAGCTACGGGTGGAGAATTAGGTACATTGGGAACCGGCGGCATAAAGATCAGAAGAGAGGATCTTGCCTCCGTCAGGGAATCCGAATTAAAGGCAAATATGAGCACCTACGGAGCAAATCCACCCTTTATGTTGCGGTACATGGACCAGGAGCTGGAAAAAGAAGACCCTGAGGTATTAGCCATAAAAATTCTAGACATAATGCATACGGTTGAACCAGATGTTGTATCGACCTTCGGCCCGAGCGGAATATCCAACCATCCAGACCATATAGCAATCCACAAATCCACTCTGATTGCCTACAAAAAATATCATAATCCTACAAGTGAAAACTCACCGATCCTGATTTACCCGTCCATTCCAGAAGATATAGCCAAAATGTACAACCTACAATTAAGCTCAGTAGAAAAAAAAATGGACTTGCTCATCGATATTGATGACACCATTAGATACAAAATAGAGGGCCTAAAAAATTATAAAAGCCAAGAAGACGCCCAAGAATTCGCAGCCCGCCTTTCTGAAATGGAAGGTCCCCATTTTGAATCATTCGCCGTCAGTGACTCCTCCCCGAACGACTGGGAATCATATCCAGTAGTGAATTATCTGCGCTCATTATAGAACGAGATAACTTAACTTTAGCATCAGCCTTTAGTGGTATTTTCCCGTGTCAATTTCAAGGATAACGCCCCAAGAACAAATATTATAGACGTGATAACAAAGGCAACTGCGTAACTACCCGTGATATCGAAACTCACCCCCGCTATGATGGGTCCTAAAAAGGAAGGTACAGCATTGGATATAGAGATAACCCCCATTATCGCACCAAAATGTTTCACTCCAAATGCGTCAATCACTATTAGTTGATAAAGAGCTCCAAAAGCTCCTAGAAAAAACCCCATAGCGGGAACAATTACCCACACTGGAAGGCCGTCTCCTGCGTAAACAAGAAGGGATGCAAAAATTGCTTGTCCACACAGATCTAGGACCAGCGCCATGCGTGGACCATATTTATCGGACAAATTTCCGAAGACAAATTTGCCCGCCATTCCACAGGTGGCAAACAAGCTTAAAGCTATGGATGCGGTACTTTCTCTCACACCATTAATAATGAGATGGGAAGAAACTTGAGGTAATAGTGAACTATAGGTAAATGTTCCGCATAGTATCGCGAAGGTAATAGCGTAAAAAGTTTTTGTCCGAATTGCCTCTTTCAAAGTAAATCCAGTCAAAATTTCAGCTTTCTTTCCTGGCTTTAATATTCCTTTGCTTTCAGAATCCGGATTTTTTACGACCAAATAGGAATATATAGATACTAAAATTCCCAAAACCCCCACAACTGCATAACCAACCTTCCAGTTATAGGCAGTAACCAAAAAGGCAATGATTGGTTGTATCACCATTCCGCCAAAATTATTTCCCATTGCAGTTATTCCAATCACTCTTCCTCGGTTTTCAGGAAACCACAACCCAACCAATTTACCTGGGGGCAACATTGAGGCCCCGACGATCGAAAAAGATTGAACAACACTTAGGAAATACCAATGCCACAGTTCCGTCATGAATGGTCTAACAAGATAACTAATACCAAATACAGCCATAGAAAAAGCCATTATTCGTCTTGATCCGTGTTTATCTATGAGAGATCCAATCAATGGTGATATAAACGACCCAAAGGCGATTAAAGATAAGGACAGCCCTATTTGGGTACGCGTCCAACCGAAAGTATTTTCCAGGGGCTCAACGAAATGGCCAAATGAGTATTGGGATCCACCTACGGCAACGGAAGAAGCCAGAAAACACGCTGCGGCGATAGCCCAGCCTCGATGAAAATTAATGTTATACAAAATTGAACAAAGTTAGAGCAGTTCCGCCCATAATCCATTCAATTTCTGCAGGTTCTGCAAAAACAGAGTTCTCCATACCTGTCTTCATTGCATTTCTATAACCTTCCCTGCCACTAACGGGAGGGTAATCACTACCCCACATAATTTTTTTATACCCAAAAGCATCTTTCGCCATCTCTAACAGGGGAGGGATATCATCAAAAAAATTCCTGTCGAATTTTTCCCTTAAAACATTTGGTCTAATATTAAATTCGCCTAGTCCATGAATTTTTAAATATGTGTTCCCAAAATCACCCAATTGCATAGCCTTTTTATATTTAGAAAACGGAGAAACCGGAGCCTTCCCATTCCGTGGGAATGCACTCCCTTCTCCCCCCCCTGCTAAATGCTCAATTATTATAGGAATTGTGGGAAATTCAGATACAAGCTCTGCAAATTGATCAGACGAGAAATCGTCAACGGTGCCCATGCAACTAACAACCATGTCAAGTTCAGCAGCTTTCCGCCAAATAGCAAATTGGTCTGGTCCGGGGGAACGGGTGGTGGCTGTGAGGCGAACACCCACAGCTCCTTTTTCTTTATGTTCCTCCAATTTCCTCAATGAATCCTTCTTATCAGAGTCTACAATGACGACTATGTTAAATTTCCCTGGAAACCTTTCGACGCATTCGTATAAGTAACTATGATCATATGTTCCATATTCTGGTCTGCCATGTTGTATTAGAACAGCATGATCCACCTGATTCAGGGTCATCTGGTACAACAACATTTCCACGGGTTCAAACCAGTTAACTCCGGCATGGGTGTGAGTATCCACTACGGTCATTAAAATCTCCAGCCTATCAATTTACCGATTTTGGTAAGTGTTATATCCTCATTAAGTTTCCAGGTTCACATCAAGGAATACTAGGAGTAGGATATGCCAAAATTTGTTTTTATGCCGCCCCAAGATGATCTTAAACGTGAGTTCGCTGCCAGACTTTCTGACACCTTGCCCGAATATGATGTTCATTCCCCTGAAACAGATGAGGATGCTATAAGAGTGATTAAAGATGCTGATGCAGCTATGGGCTGGATACCTCCAGACGCTCTTGATGCAGCTTCCAAGATTAAGTGGTTACACAATCCTGACGCTGGACCTTTTTTTGGATATTACTACGAAGATCTATGTAAACATTCTCTAACGATCACAAACCCCAGAGGAATTTATTGGGATCACATCTCTCACCACATCCTAATGTTTATACTCGCTTTATCTCGAGGGCTGCCATGGTATATGGACGCAAAAAGGGAACGTATATGGGATAAAGATGCCCGCAAAACACCTTACGTTTTTCTCGGAGATGCTACTGCTTTAATCAACGGAGTAGGTGGGATAGGTCATGAAACAGCAAGGCTATGTCAGGAACTTGGGATGCGAGTGATAGGAATTGACCCGAGACAAGAATATAAAATTGAAGGCGTTGAGATGCACCAGCCTGAATCCCTTGCTGAACTTCTTCCTCAAGCCGATTTTGTGATTACCACGGTGCCTCATACACCTGAGACTGAGTTTACATTCAATAAAGATACTTTCAGCCTTATGAAAAAAACCTCATATTTTATTAATATAGGTAGAGGTATGGTCTGCAAGTTAGATGACTTAGCTGAAGCGGTGGAGAAAGGGATTATTGCTGGATGTGGACTTGACGTTTATGAAACAGAACCTTTACCTTCAGACCATAAACTATGGGGCCTAGATAACGTTCTCATGACGCCTCACATTGCGGTAGCAGACGCAGAGAACTTATCTGAACGAAGATATCAAATATTGATAGAAAATGCCCGGCTATTCCTAGATAACGATGAACTGAATAATATCGTCGATAAAGAGAAATGGTTCTAATAACCAAGCAAACGAGAGGAACCCAATGAGTAACTTGAGACAAAATAAAGCAAAAAAGAATTTAAGCGATGGAAAAATAGTGTCAGTCCCTATGGGACCTATGAATGGAGATTTAATAGAGCACTTTGGTCCTTTGGGATTTGACGCAATGTGGCTAGAAGGGGAGCACGGTCCTGTAGATTTCAACAACATACCTGACTTAACAAGAGCCTGTGACCTCTGGGATATGACACCTATCGTGCGGGTTCACCAAAATGAACCGGCCACCATCTATAGAACTTTCGATCTTGGTGCCCAAGCAATCACAGTTCCTCACATCAATACCAAAGAGGAGGCACTTTCAGTAGTGGATTCCGGTAAATTCGCGCCGATAGGGAACAGAGGTTCTTTCACCAGTAGGCAAGGTATAGGAGTGGATGACTATTTCAACCAAGCAAATGATCAAACCATGCTGATCATCTTGATCGAAGATATCATTGCGGTCAATAACCTCGACGAAATACTCGAAGTTGAAAACATTGATGTGTTCTTTGTAGCCCCAGGAGATTTAGCCCAAACCATGGGCTACCCTGGAGGAGCGGGCCGGCGAGAAGTAAAAGAAGTTGTGGAAGATGCCATCAAAAAAATCGGTTCCTCGGGTAGAACAGCAGGCACACTAGCCGGAACCGAGGCAGTAGGAAGATACATAGATTTAGGAGCCCGCTTTTTTTCATTCAGCTATCTTCCATGGCTGGCCGAGGGGGCAGAAAAATTCCACGAAACTGTAACAAAAGCGATCAAATAAGAAACGCCATGACAATTTTTCAAGGGAAGTACCCGTGCAAAAATTCATAACTTTCGGGGAAACCATGGTCCAGTACAACGCCGACTACACTGGATCATTTAACCCCAAAAAACGATATTTCCCTGATGTGGCTGGAGCTGAATCGAATGTTGCAATTAATCTATCAAAGATAACTAAAGATCGAGCCGAAATTTATTGGGTCAGCCGCCTCGGCGAAGATGATGCAGGTAGGCTAATCCAAAAAATTGTTTCGCAACATATCAAAATTGACGCCCCCATTTATTTTGGTGAAAAAACGGGAATTTCCTATCTAAACCACCATGCAGACGGTCAACATGTAAAAACGTATTTTAGAAAAGGAAGTGCCGCTAGTGAGATACCGTTTCAGCAGGTAAAAAAACACTTACAAAAAGCGGACGTGCTGCACATTACAGGGATCACACCAGCACTCAGTAAGACGAACTTAGAAACTGTGATCAAGGCTCTAGAATTCTGTGATGAAATGGATATCCCTGTTTGTCTAGACGTTAATTACCGAGAGCAACTCTGGAACCCAACTGAGGCCAAGAACACATTAGAAAAACTTTTGCCATTCATATCTATATTTAAAGTGGGGCACGATGAAGCAGAGGCAATCTGGCAGCTAAATCTTTCAGCGGATGAATATGCTGCTAACTTCCATAAACGGCCAGGCACACTAATTATCGTAACAGATGGAGAATCTGGAGCAGTACTTTTCAATGGAACCAACCACATTCGTGAACCCAGCATCGAAATCGAGGTTATTGACCCTGTCGGAGCAGGCGACGCGTTTGTGGCCGGCTTTCTCGGTACCTTAATTCGGCAAAATATTTCCTTGCGTGATTTCCTTAAAACTGAGCATGAAAGTCAGGTAGCGCCACTGACCAAAGCATTGAAAGTAGGGAATATCTGCGGGGCCCTTACCTGCACCAAAAAAGGAGATACTGCTGCGATGCCTACACTTGGGGAAATTGAGGATTTTATTGGATTACTTTGACCTATCTATACCCTGCAAACTTCCCGTCAGTTAATATGTAATCAAAATAAACAAAACCGGAGTTAATCAATGTACAGAATCAGACGTGTTTATAGAACCAAGCCTGGCGAAGCAGGTAACGTGGCAAAACTTGTCTATCAACAAGCAAAAATTTATCGGGATTCAGGGCATCGAGGTGAATTCACCGTTTCATACAATGGATATACTCTACCTGGAGAACAAAATATCGTCATATTGGAATGGTTTGATGATGCAATCATGTCTCCAGGTAGGCAGGGAAATAACATTCCTAAGGAAGCGATGGAAGCAGGAGCCAAATATAGACCTCTTCTTGAAAGCCAACGCATAGAATTTTATGAAACTGTTGATCCATCACTGATGGGCGATTAATCCCAAACCATTAACAACACAGACCTACATATGCCTTCTAAATTCCAAACCGGTCATATCCCTTTAAGTCACGTTAAGGCACCCGACGGTTCGGAAATAAGACTATTTCATGAATTGAAAGGAGGGGGGTTAAGTGAGTGCACTCTAGCCCCAGGCCTAACTTCTAGTTCTGTATCCCATAGAAGTGTCGAAGAAATATGGTTTATTACCGAAGGTGAAGGTTTGGTATGGCGCCAACAGGGGGATCTAGAAGAAACGGTAACCGTTGAACCCGGGGTGTCCCTCACTATCCCAAAACATACAAAATTTCAATTTAGAAACACCGGGAAAAAACACCTTAAGTTTATTATTTCCACTATGCCTCCATGGCCGGGGCAATCCGAAGCAAAACCAGAAACAGGTCCATGGCCTACAAGCTTTAAAAATAACCAGGAGTAACAGCTATGACTTCATCTTTTGATATTCGTTCTGAAACATTCGCAGAAATACTCAACGAAGACTCTTCGGTCGAACACATAGCAACGGGATTTGCATTTACTGAAGGACCAATATGGGTGAACGGATATCTCCTCTTCTCGGACATTCCGAATAGCAGGATTGTTAGATATCACGTTGATGAGGAGGGGGCAAGTATATCTACATACAAATATCCGAGTGGCAATTCCAATGGTTTAACACTTGATCATGACGGTAACCTGATAGCTTGTGAACATACGAATCGGCGTGTATCCATGACTGATCCCAGTGGCAATATAAAGGCAGTAGCCACTCGTTACAAGGGAAAAAGATTAAACAGTCCGAATGACGTGGTGGTGAAATCAGACGGTTGGATTTACTTCACCGATCCTCCATACGGTTTGATGAATAGAACCCAGGGAAAAGAATTGGATTTTAATGGCGTTTTTAGAGTGTCTTCGAACGGCACGGGGCTGGAACTATTGATCAAAGACATGACAGGCCCGAACGGAATAGCCTTTTCACCCGATGAAAAAAAATTGTATGTAGCCGATTCAATGGAAAAATTTATCAATGTATACGAGATAGATGATGATGGCTATCCCGTCAATGGCAGGCAATTTGCAAATTTGGACACGGGTGAAGAAGGCGTGCCAGATGGAATGAAGATCGATACTGAAGGGCGGGTTTATTCGACTGGACCGGGCGGGATATGGGTATTCTCGACAGAAGCCGAACTACTGGGAAAAATACTTATGCCGGAAATCCCAGCAAATTGCGGATGGGGAGAAGATGGCCATACCTTGTTCATCACAGCCAGAACAGGGCTATATAAAATCAGGCTTAATTCCAAAGGGAACACATCGTTTCCCTTACGCACAAACTAAACAAGTAAAAGAACACAACATGACCAATTACGACATAACCATAAACCAAGCTCGCGTAATGGATCCAGAATCAAGACTTGACCAATTAAAAAATGTAGGTATATCTCAAGGCAAAATAGCGATGATCAGTGACTCACCACTGAATGGAGAGCAGGTGATAGATGCCCCCGGACAAATATTATGTCCCGGCTTTATAGATTTGCATTGCCATCCCCAAGATACTCAAATTTTTGAAGTGCAAGCATTAGATGGTGTTACAACTACCCTTGAACTTGAAGTAGGAACAAGTGACATAGAGCATTTCTATTCCAAATGGGAAAACCAATCACCTATAAATTTCGGTGCAAGCATAGGACACATACCGGTTAGGATGAAAGTGATGAAGGACCCTGGAGTATTTCTACCTTCAGGAGATGCCGGCAGGAAACTGGCAAGCAACCCAGAAATAGCGGAGATGCAGCACCTTATAAGGAAAGGCCTCGAAAAAGGGGCCCTGGCAGTAGGCTTCGGACTAGATTACACAAGGGGGGCTAGTCGCTGGGAAGTCATACAAATGTTTAAAGTTGCTGCCGAATATAATGCCTCCTGCCATGTGCATCTCAGGGGCAAGGGCCATTTGGAACCATCCAACGCTATAGAGGCCTTGGAAGAAGTTATAGCAGCTGCAGCGATTACAGGAGCCCCTCTCCATGTAGTCCATTTGAATAGCACAGGAATGAGAGCTGTTCCACAACTCTTAGAAATGATTGCCGGGGCAAATCGGTCGGGTCTGGATGTCACTACTGAGTGCTATCCATACACTGCTGGTATGACAAAGATCGAATCAGCATTGTTCGACGATGGTTGGCAAGAGAATTACGGCATCGACTATGAACAACTTATGCGGCCTGACACAGGAGAATATTTAACTGCTAAGACATTCTCAGAGTATAGGGAGAGTGGAGGCTGGATAATAACGTTCTCAACTCCGGAAGAATCGATGAAAGCTGCTGTAAAAAGTCCATTAACCATGATTGCGACCGATAGTATTATTGAGGATGGGAAAGGACATCCGAGGACGGCCGGCTCTTACACCAAAGTACTTGGAGAACATGTGAGGGAAAACGGTGATTTAGATTTAATGTCTGCACTTTCAAAAATGACTATTATGCCCGCTCAAAGACTTCAGGGGCGAGCTCCCGCTTTCTTGAATAAAGGTAGAATAAAACAGGGAGCAGACGCTGACATAGTAGTTTTCGACCCGTTGACCGTAAAAGACCAATCGACCTACACAGACCCGATCAAACCGCCTATAGGTCTAAACCATGTGATTGTTAACGGGGTTCCTGTGGTATCCAACTCAAAATTAGAAGAAGGAGCCTTACCTGGTAAAGGCATACGCGCAAAAATCAGATGATCGGGAGAAATAGATAAATTTAGAAATTAAGGGGAATACATACCAATAGCAGCACCAAGGCATAGGGCAGCTGTTACTGAAGGGTTCGTAGTGTCAGGATACGACGGCTAACGAAGTGATTGAGGAATCACGATAGAGAAATCCTCACCAATTTGGCTAAACTTTATCAGGAGTGCAACATCTGTACTACCTACCTCTGACAACCCTTCCATACCAAATACCTCCGAAAGAAATTGGCCACCGTTACTTAAAGAAAATTCGGAGATAATTTTGGAAATTTCGTAATCATCAGAATCCACCTCCAACTTTACCTCCCATTTTTCAGGAGAGAATCTTCGAGCGTCCTCTTCAGTAGCAATTAATTCAAATAATGGAGTGACGGAACCCACCGTTCCACTCTCATTAAATGAAAAAGTGATTTTTTCTTCCGCTGTCAAGATATTGCTTCCACTAACATCAACTTTCAAAAAAGAATCCGCAACAGCCTTCAAAAAATTATCTGATATATGTCCGATTCCCAAATTTTGACTATCTTTCCATTCCTCCAAAGAAGATTCCCGAGTATAGATTTTATCTCCCAATTTGGCAGATTCCACATACAAGCCTATGCCTAACAAATTAGCTTCAAATTTAGATAGGGCGGCGGAAGAAGTTACAGCTCCCGATGCTGAAAGTGGCACGCCTATCAAAATACCTCCCGCATCAACTTGAGCCATACCTTCCAGGGTATATTTAAACGAATCTATTTTAGAAACAGAGTCAAATGTTTTTTCCTGGAGAGTTTTAACCTCAATTTCGGATTTGAATATTTCTCTAATTTTTACAGGTGTTACTGTTGGTATAGGAACGGCGGTGTAAATGGGTGTAGGTGACGGGCTAGGAGATACAGAATGTTTATCAGCAGCAGTAGCAACAGGAAGAATTACCACGACAGATGTTGGCACCTGAGTGGGTTTAATAGGTTCCCCTTTCTCCGACTCCACAAAAAAACATCCCTGAATGGTAACCATCACAAAAATAGCCATACATGTATGGCTTAGAGATCGGATGCTCATGATCGGCAAAACGCCACGTTCTAACCAGCTGCCTCTGGGTTTAAACAGGCAGGCATCGGCTCTCCTTTGAGGTGTGAAATAACATTGTCAGCTGCCATCAAGCCCATTCTCCGAAGCGTGGCCGCGCTGGCACTAGCGATATGGGGGGTGATGATGACGTTCTCCATGTGGACCAAAGGATCATCCGGCGATATTGGTTCAGGCAAAGTAACATCCAAAGCCGCTCCTGCTATTTCTCCGGCAGTTAATGCTTCTCGAAGAGCATCTGGGTCTACTGTCCCTCCTCTGGAAGTATTTATTAAAAAAGCGTTCTTATTCATCTTTTGAATTTCTTTTGATCCAATAAACCCCTGGGTTTCCGGCCCGAGGGGAACATGGACAGACACATAATCCGATGCAGACAAAAGTCCATCCAGATCAGGAACCCACTTAAGTCCATATACGTCTTCAACATCCGGTTTACGTGTCCTGGAGTGATAGAGGATATCCATATCGAATCCTCTTGCCCGTTTGGCGACCGCTGTGCCTATCAGGCCTAGACCAATCAACCCCAAAGTTTTACCGTACACATCGGTACCCAAATATGGGGTCTGATCAAAAATCTTCCAATCTCCAGCAATGACCTTTCTGTTAGAGCGGGTTACTTGACGAGCCAAAGAAAGTATCAATCCCATCGTAAAGTCGGCGCACGACTCATGTAATATCCCGGGGGTGTTACCAACAAGGACACCATTTTTAGTTGCTGATTCCAGATCTATATTGTCAATTCCTATTGCTCTGGTGCCGACAACTTTCAAACGGTCAGCAGCGGAAAACACTTCGTCATCCATGATGTCATTAGACTCAATCATCATTCCATCACACTCTTGTGCTTTCTGTATAACCAATTTCTTTGGTGGAGGGACCGGCTGATCCCAGATCTCCACTTCAAAATTTTGTTCCAGCTTGGAAATTGCATCTGGAACTATAATCCTAGTAACAAATACTTTCTTTTCTGGCATATATAAATCTCCTATTCATCACATGCTCGGGCGAAAAAGTATACACCTATGTATTAAATACTAAACTGCAATGAAATTTATGCCTTGCACTAGGAGAGTTAGCACCTCAAAATCTTATTGCTGCGTGAGCAATTTCTCATTGGCCAGGAAACATCGTTCGTTAATGAAAGAATCTTCACAACAAAACATTTCATCTGGATCACTCTTTTTATCATCTTTGGGTATTGCCCTTTCATTTGGGTCAACAATAGTTACCAAAAAACTAATCTAGCCATAATCAATTATCAACAAACATAGAATTAACTGAAGTGTAGTCAGGGACACCATTTGTTGTGTAACGAATAGCCCCAAATTGGTCAAAAATTATGAAAGTTGGTACCAACTTTCCTTCGTATTTGCTATACAAAATCTTCCCAACATGGCTTTGCACTTCAAGCCTGACGAAGATTAACTTCTCATCCAGTTGTGCTTCCAACCTGTCGACGGCAGGTTTCATAGATAGACATCCAATTCAAAAATCGGAATATAGGTACAGTAATATGGGACGACCAGAATTGTGCAATGAGTCCCAACCAGAAATATCCTTTATCTCATCAGATGAGCTGGTCAAGGAATTCTGGAAAAAAATCACACACACCACAAGGATTAGAACGGACAATAAAGCGATTTTTATCGAAAAAGTACGGTAGACCAACAAAAAAGCTACCGTCAAAACAAAAAGAGAAATCAATACGTATGAATATTGATTTAAGATAGTGAACATAAGTGATATCAAATAAAAATGGGTCGCTTTTGAGCGACCCATTTCATTACTCTGTTCAAATTAGTCCACCTACGCGGCAGCCATATCATGTCCGCAGCACATTGGTGACTTGATTTTGCCACAGCCGTTAGTACATTCTGCTACACCAACTGTAGTACCGTCATCCTTCTCAATATTTACATGGGTCAATTCTGTTCCACATTTCCCACAGGTAATAGGATGTACTTCCATTCCGCAATCCCCACAGCTATATTTCGCCATTTTTTCTCCTTAATTCACGCTCATTAATAAAACAGTATCAAGTGACTCACGTTCTCTGCAAAGAGTCTATCGTTCACTAAAATTACTGTCAAACAACACAAATGGAGATTCCATATATTGAATAGATTCAATTAACAAAGTATAGTTCCGATCCTACAAAAAAACCTCTACCTAAGTAAGGCTTCTGCGATCAGATAACGAATATTTCAAGGAGAAAGTAATGGCAACTAAACCTTTACGAGTAAGTTATGGCGAGTACACATATGAAAATGTTCCCGGATGGGCTCCTTTACCAAGTGGCTGGGAATGGAATCACGTGGTGGGGGTATGTGTTGATAGTCAAGATCGTATTTTCGCCTACAACAGAAGCGAACACCCAATGATTGTATTAGATAAAAACGGAACTATTTTAGGCACGTGGGGTGAGGATAGTTTCTCATCGGCCCATCACGTACAAGTCGGCCCCGCCGATTCCATATGGACAACCGATATTGGTGACCATACTGTACGAAAGTGGTCTGCCGAAGGCGATCAGTTGATGATGCTGGGTACCCCAAATGAGCCCGCACCTGAACAAAGTGGCGAACCATTTAACAAACCCACTGACATAGCTTTTGGTCTTGATGGATCAATCTATATTTCTGACGGATACGGTAACTCCAGAATTCATCATTACACACCTCAAGGGAAGTTGATTGGATCATGGGGTGAAAGAGGAACGGGACCCGGACAATTTATGATTCCTCACGGCGTTGAAGTAGACCCTTCTGGTCTCGTTTATGTGGCAGACCGTGAGAACAGCCGAATTCAGATTTTCACATCATCAGGACAATATGTCTCGGAATGGAGAGGAGTCCACAGACCGAATGAAATTTTGCATGGTAGTGACGGAGCAATGTACGTGGCTGAACTTGGCATGAGGCAGGGAACTAGTCCTGATGCAGATGAAGTCAGCGTTGTTACTCCTCATTCCGGAGTCAAAATTATGACAAAAAACGGACAGTGGCTGGGTGGATGGGGCGCAGACACACATACAGCTGGTGATTTAGTGGCCGCTCACGCAGTTGGGGTCGACTCAGAGGGAAGCCTATATGTTGGCGAAACTTTAGACGGTGCCCGACTTCAAAAATTTATTAGAGTTTAGAATCGACAGCCCTCTGGTCTCGGAAATCTTCTTTCCTTGCCGGAGGGCTAGCTGAAACAAAACATAAGAACGATAAAAACAAAAATCCCAAAATTATTTTGAAAGCTAGATCGTAACTTCCCTGACTGTCATAAATAGCCCCGGCTAATAAGGGACCAACTATCCCGGGAATTATAACTCCCTGCCGAATCAAACCATTCAGAGTCCCGTAATTTTTCATGCCAAAAAGTTCAGTTACAGCCAACGGCCCGAGAGCACCTATACCTCCCATTCCAAGACCAAAAATCGATAATGAAATAAATATCAAAACAAAGTTATCAGAGGAAAAAAATACAAAGGCCGCCACACCTACAACCTGAATCCCCACAACCATCGCATAGGCCCACCTGGCAGTAGTATTCTCACTAACCCTTCCAAATATGATTTTAGAGGCTACTCCACCAAATGCCAGAACGGAAAGACACAGACCTATTTTGTCAGGTGAAAGTTGAATATCTTGTAAGTGGGCAGCCAGTTGTGTGACTAGAGTGGTTCTCACAAACTGCTGTAGGGTCATCCCGGTCGCAATAAACCAGAATGCCCTGGTTAGCAAGGCTGACCGAACTGATAACCCATCAAACACTTTTTTCGAAGAATACTGATTAAGGCCTCTGGGGGCCCAACGTTTATTTTGTTCCCTTAACACGAATTCAATACCGTCTCTTACGAAAATGAAGGAGACAATCGACAATACTCCCAGAAAAATTGCGGTAAAAAGAAATCCGCTTCTCCAACCTCCAAAAGCAATAACAAGAGTTAGTACCGGTATCGAAACCATACCCCCAAAATTGTTTCCTGCAGTAACAAACCCCATCATGCGACCACGAGTTTCAGGAAACCATAACTGCACCAAACGTCCAGTGGCCAATCCAGTACCTGGGGTGCCGGTAAAAACCAGGAGAGAGAACAAATAAAATTGCCATAATTCAGCCATTATTGATCTGAGGAAAAACCCTACCGCTATAAAGCCCAAAGAGACCGCCATAACATACCTAGATCCAAAGACATCTATAGTGCGACCTATTAAAGGTGAAACAAAATGAGCTAATACCCCAAGTGTTATAGCAAAATTGATCTGAGTTCTTGTCCATCCAAACTCTTCTTGCAGGGGAACTATAAAAAGACCAAACCCATATTGAGCAAAACCTATTGACCCTCCAATAGATAGAAAAGATACAGCTACTACTACCCAGCCCTTGTAAATACCACGGGGGGAGTTTTCAGATGAATTCTGGGTTATTTCAGAAGGCAACAGACACTATGAATCGAAAATAAATCATCCCCAAACAGTAACATTTAATTGATTAACCAGCTATCATTCCTGTCATGGAATCTATTGCGGAGTGGTCGGAGAATCATCTCACGCAGGGACACTAAGTCTTAATTATAAAAAATATCATGACTTTTCATAAAACCAAGACACTTTGAATAAAAAGTCGGATAACTTCAATAAAGGTCCTTCATCCTGGAACCCGTTAAATCCAATTAATGGATGGTGGGCGGTAGCCGTTTGTTTTAGCATATCAACCGCTCTTGTCGGGTTCAGCACCTATACATTCGCTTTGTTCGGTGATGAGATGTCAGCAGAATTTGGTTGGACCCGTACGCAAATCAACGCTTCGCTTTCCTTCCTCGCAATTGGCCAGATTCTCGGTCCTTTATTTGGCCACATTATAGATCGTAAAGGACCTAGAATCATAGTTGCTCTATGTGTAAGCCTTACGGCCTCAAGCTACATCCTGAGGCCAATGATGACCGAGCTGTGGCATTGGTACGCTTTGAGTTTCCTACAATATGCCGGATTCTCTGCCACAATGACCCCGGTCGGCAGAATTGTTGGTTTATGGTTTCCCAACACAAGAGGCAGAGTCATGGGAATTGCAATGATGGGAAATAACTTCGGCGGGGTTGTTATGCCAGGGATTATCGGGGTGGTGATTGCTCTCGGAGGATGGCAATCCGGTTACTACCTACAGGGGCTATTAACTTCTTTGGTAGCAATGGCGGTACTTATCGCACTTAGGGAACCGAAGGCAGGGCCACTAAACCTAAAAGTACCGGGCAACTTATCAAGTGCTTCTTCAGAACCAGCACAACTTCCCGGAATGTCCATGTCGGAGGCGGCCCGATCGAAAGCCCTCTATATACTTCTATATATATTCCTGGTGGGGGCTACGCCCTTTTCTTCTTTATTACCACAACTCATTTCTCATTATGTGAATGAAGGAGTGAATTCAACTACAGCCGCAACAGCTATGAGCATTTTGGCACTTGCAGGAATGAGTGGAAAACTGGTGTTTGGAATTCTCGGGGAAAAGATAACAGCCCGATATGCAATGATGGTATCTTTTGTGGGATTATCTATAGCCCTCCTCCTGTCAGTAAATCCTACGGTTCCCGGCATTATCTGGATTTGTTCCCCACTATGGGGTCTTTGTATGGGAGCTTTTGGGACACTTACAAACATGATTGTTCAGGATTATTTCGGCCTGAAAAGTTTTGCCAGTATCATGGGAGTAGCAGGATACGGTACAGCCATATCATTCGCTATTGGCCCTTTACTAGCTGGTTTATCCTACGACAACCTTGATAGCTATCGTCCCATCTTCTATGGAACTGTCATCGTTATGATAATAGGAATCTTTGCGTTGAAAGCTATGGGGAGTCCCCGGGGAAATGTTATGTGCCAAAAACAAGGATTAGATACCAAGTGGTAACTTTAGCTGTATCTCATAACACCAAAATTTTTAACGATTCTCTTCCAAGCACTCTATTAGAAACGCTAAAGACGCCTTGGTAAAAGAGACCATATTTTCCTCTCTTTGTTCAACAGCGGTTTCCAAAGTTTTGGTGCGAGATAAAGGACCTGAAACACCAATACAAGAATGGCCAGCAGAATCTCCATAACGGTTCCCTGTAGGGCCAGTGGCTCCAGTTTCACTCAACCCCCATGTGGTACCCAGCAATTCACGTATGGTTTTGGCATTTAGGGAGGCATATTGCTCTGTGGAAGCTCTCAACCCCTCCATTTGTTCATCATTTACCCCTAATAAATTGCGTTGCGCTGCTCTGGTATATATAACGGACCCACCCATAAAATATCTGGAGGCTCCAGGTATCGCCAGTAAATGTGCAGCAATTAAACCACCAGAAGATGATTCTGCAATTCCAATAGTGTGATTAGATTCAATTAAAAGATC
>DJMH01000116.1:0-9913 GCA_002435305.1 Dehalococcoidia bacterium UBA6495 | reverse complement strand
AAACAATCTATTTGTAATGTCCTCTTACCGGTTAAGATAAACGTTAAAGTCAATTAATACAAAGGGAAATATTCTATGAGTAAGGGTTGGTTTATTCTTGTCGGCGTATTTTCTGTGTCATTGGGACTCGTTACTGGAGGACTCATAAAAGGAAATATTGAACTTACAGCGGCCGGCTTCGTAATTGGAATCGGTGTTTTTTTGATCCGAAACTGGCTTAAATAAATCTATATTTATTATCTACCGCCTCGCCCTCACATACTGAGGTGGCCATACAGAATCTTGACCATCCAACTCAACCTGGGCGTTCAACGGCCAGTAAGGATTCCTCAGTAGTTCTCTCCCCAGAAGAATAGCATCTGCTTCTCCATTTCGCAGAGTTTGCTCAGCTTGAGAAGCGTCGGTAATCAATCCAACTGCTCCAGTTAATATCCCAACTTCTCTTTTTATAGCAGTGGCAAACAGTACCTGATAACCAGGGAATGCATCCATATTTTGAGACGGCGAATTCCCACCGGATGAACAATCTATCATATCGACACCCTCCTCCTTTAACCAACCTGAGAGTTCTATTGAATCTTCAAGCGACCATCCGTCTGACATATATTCTGTTGCAGATATGCGAGCCAATAACGGCATAGACTCTGGAATAACTTTTCTTACTGCTGAGACAATATCTATGGGTAACCGACACCTGTTCCTCAACGTTCCCCCATAGCTGTCGTTCCTATGATTGGATAAGGGTGACATGAATTCACAAGCCAAATAACCATGAGCTAAATGTAATTCCAAAACCCTAAATCCCACTTCAACAGACCTGACTGCAGATATGGAGAAGTCTGAAATGATTGAATCTATATCCTCTATTGTCAATTCATCAGGGACGACCCATCCTTCGTCAAATGCAAGCGGGCTCGGCCCCCCTATATCCCATCCACCATCCTCCTTTGTTAAAACATCACCACCTTCCCAGGGTCTTTTGTGTGATGCCTTCCTCCCTGCATGGGCTAGCTGAATGGAGGGGGTTGCGCCTTGCGAATCAATAAAACTGGCAATCGGCCGCAACGCAGAAGCCTGTTCATCAGACCAGATACCCAAATCTTGCGGCGATATTCTTCCCTCCGGGGATACTGACGTCGCCTCAGCCATAACAAGCCCAGCACCTCCTACTGCCCTAGTCCCTAAATGAACCATATGCCAATCTGTTGCCACGCCATCTTCATTATTAGCCGAATATTGACACATAGGGGCTACAAAAAGCCTGTTTCGTATTTCTTCCCCTCTTATCGTGATAGGGGTGAATAAATTGCTCATATCGTTAAAACCTTTTTATGCTTTTTACCCTACTCTTATCAGTTGAAATTCAACTTTCCCTTGTTCAACCAATTCTTTTATTTTTCTTTGCTTGGTAGACATCTGACTGGAAGAAGACTTGAATTCCACCAAAACTATTTTGTCTTCTTCAAACTGTATCCCATCGATTGGACTGCCTAGAAATCTAAATTGTTTGCTATCCCAAGGATAAGCTTCCACTAGGGGTAAAAACTGTTCAGTTATTTGTCCGTATCGGGTGGACTGACTTCTAATCCGTGATTTCAGCTCCGAGACTGCAGATTTAAGTTTGAAGCACACGCCGGTAACAAAAAATAAACCCACCAATAAAATAAGTAATAACCACCACGAGACTAAAAATTCCATGGGTATACCTCTTAGTTGATGGTGATGTAGGCCACTACAAACATGCTAATTTATCTTCTAATGCTTTCCCGAATTCTAGATATTGCCATTTCCTTACTTGAGGTTCTGAAACCTCTTCCTTGAAACTACTTGGATCTTTGGAGAGTCTGTCGAGACTAATCGTTGGCCACAAAAGACTAGGGTCCATACAAAGACCATCTCCCAGCGTCTTCCTCCATTCCTTTAACTCTTTCAACCTGACATTAGCCTTTTCTCTTTCTTTATTCGACATAACGTTTGTTCTTTTATTTTGCCTGCGAGGTCGTTCAACCGGGGGCTGATTGAGGGCTTCTGCCGCTATTTTTCTAATCCGTTCCGATACTTGAGGACGACCCCACATACCAATTCCCTTAATCTCTGAATAATTCGAATGAGGTTTTCTGGCAATAGCCACTAGTACTGAATCCCCTACAATTTTGAAAGGGGGACGATCTCGGCCTATAGCCTCATCTTCTCGGAGGGAATATAAGGATTGCAACACGGACAAAGCCTTACCATCTAGGTTTTTGCTCCCTTTAACGTCTAAAAAGGCTGTCTCCTCATCCCTAGGATTGAACTTTACAAGTTGCAACCTCTCACATTCCTCTTTCAACCATGAAATCCGTCCCAGGTTTTCAAGTTTGCTCGTCATAACTTCCATAGCCCTGAACAAATATCTGACATCATCCGCCGCATACTTCCTAGCCTCTTTGCTAAGGGGTCGTATACTCCAGTCACTTCTCTGAAGCTTTTTATCTTTGGTCACATCAGCATCGATATATTCTTTCAAAACAGAATCGAGACCCAGTTTCTTTGATCCTAAAAGGGCAGCGGCCAGGCTGGTGTCGAACACATTGTGGAAGGAAAAATCATAATCTCTATTCAGGCTACGAATATCATAATCACCGGCATGAAGGATTTTGACAATTTTATCGTTATCGAGCACCTTGCCTAGAGAAGATATGTCATCTATTGCTAATGGATCAACAAGGTAAATATCCTCACCCACGCAAAGTTGAATCAGGCATACAAATTCTGGATATCTGAAAAACCCGTTTCCCTCTATATCAATGCTTACATAACGGTTAGACAATGAATCTTCAATGATCTTCTCTAGATCATCTGATGAAGTTAGAATTTTGGGTATGTCGTCTATGGCTCTTAAACTCATATGTGAATTTTATTTCTTACATGAAGTATAACCTAATAGAATTCGCCCTTTAAATTTGCAGAATTTTCGATCTTTATGTAAGTTTCAAATCCATAAAACAAGCAAGGACAACAACATGGCAAGAATACCCCCATGGAGCAGAGAGGAAACAATCCTGGCGCTTCACACGTATATGAACCATGGGCGTGTACGGGAAAATAGCATTGAGGCCAAAGAGCTAAGCGCCTATTTGAGGCATCTTACAGACCCATCTACTACATCTGATCCCATTAAATTTAGAAACCCCGATGCTATTGCCCTAAAGCTTCGTAAATTTGCAACCTTGGATCCTAGGGAGGCCTCGGGTATGCAGAAAGGAAGCAGAATGGAATTGGCAATTTGGAAAGAATTTTCCGCCAATCCCGAGCTTTTATCTCAAGAGGCGGGAAGGATTATTGGTTCGATTAATATGCCAACCCAGATTCCTGATCCGAATTTAAAAAACTCGAGAATCAGTTATGTAAAAAGTGCTGTGGATGCAGGAAAGGAGACTTCCGTCGCGGTAGGAAACAAACTCATGCCATTGTATAAATCAGCTAGAAAGCATCCTCTGAAAATCGTTGTCGGCTCAGCCGTTGGTTTACTGTCCACTGCGGCTGCAGTTCTATTGATCAAAAAAAAGAAATGACCCCAACTTAATAATAAATTTCTAAATAAAAGAGGGAGGCCAACATGAAAATCACCGATATTACCGTGAATCGTATCCGAGCACCTCAGGGAAACAATGCAAGAAGCTTTGTGGGCAGGCCGGGCCGTCTCCTCTTGCAAGTACACACTAACGAAGGTATAACCGGTATTTCCGAGGCAGGAAGAAATTTAAAAGTTGTGAGAGCTTATTTGGAGGAATTGATCAAACCTCTATTGGTCGGAGCTGATCCCACCCGGCCTCGAAAAATATGGGAATTGCTAACCTTAGGTGAAGGACAGCAGGCAACACGTTTTCCTTCACAAATTGTCGGTTCGGTTGATGTGGCACTTTGGGATATAGCTGGCAAGTCAGCTAATTTACCGATATATCAGCTTCTAGGTGGTGCCAGAAAAACCGACATTCCTCTTTACTGGAGCCGGGGTAATGGATGGAGCAAAAGTCCTGAAGAAATGTTAGAGGAGGTACAAGAGGGGTTTGACAAGGGTTATAGAGCGTTCAAAGTAAGAATGGATTGGAGAGATTATCGACAAGATTCAGATCCTAAAAAGGATTTGGCCATTTTTCAAAAGTGTCGCGAATGGTTACCAGATGACTGTCCATTAAGCTTTGACGCCAATTGTGGATATTCGGTCCCTACAGCAATTGAACAGGGCAGAAGATTTGAACAAATAGGGATAGCGCACTTTGAAGAACCACTTCCGCAATACGATTTCCCAGGCCTGAAGCAAGTCGTTGATGCTCTTGATTGTGCAGTTTCTACAGGGGAACAGGAAATATCGTCATGGCGGTTTCGAGATCTAATAGAGCTTGGCAACCCGGACATACTCCAACCAGATGTATTAAACGTTGGTGGTTTATCAGAAATGATACGTGTCTTCGAGTTAGCGGTGGTTCACAACAAAGTTGTTATGCCTCACAGCCCCAGTGTTGGAGCAAATTCGATGGCCAGCCTTCATCTCTACTCAACCGTTACCAATGCAGTCCGACCCCACGAATTTTCAGAGGAGTTCACAGGTCCAGCCGAGGAGGTATCTAAGCTGTATAAGGAACCGGTACTGCCGAAGAATGGGGTCATTTCCCTGCCTGAAAAACCTGGTCTAGGTTTAGAAGTTGACCCCGACGCGCTCAAAAATTTTATAGACGAATAAACTTCACCAAAGTAAATAATCCAATTTGATTTAAGGAATATTCACAGCATGAAATACGACACAATCATAATCGGAGCAGGTTCCGCCGGATCCATCTTAGCTACCCGATTAACCGAAGACCCTGATAAGTCAGTGCTTTTGCTTGAAGCTGGACCTGACTACCCAGATCTAGATAGCCTCCCGGAAGAGATCAAATATGGCTATGCTACGGGGACAGAAATATCCACCAGTGATCACGATTGGCAATACACAGCAAGGGGAACTGACGAAGCTGAGATAACAGTCCCAAGAGGTAAAGTTACAGGCGGCTCGAGCGCAATCAACGGCCAAATATTTCTGAGAGGCATCCCTCAAGACTATGATAACTGGTCTGATTTGGGCAATGATTTATGGGATTACCAGCAACTGGTGCCATATTTCAACAAGGTGGAGACCGATACCACATACCAAGATGACCCAGGAGATTTTCACGGGTCTACTGGCCCAATAATTTGCCATAGATTTCCAAGAGACAAATGGCTTCCAGCAAGTGAGGCTTTTGAACAGGCTTGTTTGGATGCTGGTTTCCCCGCCTGCGAAGATGCCAATGCACCAGGCACGACGGGTGTTGGACCGTTACCACTTAACAATCCAAATGGAATAAGGTGGTCAACAGCTATAGGCTATCTGGGATTATCCAGGCATAGATTAAATCTAACAATACGCCCGGAAGTAGTGGTAAAGAAAATTATATTTGATACCTCAGGCACCGAACCTAAAGCTATAGGAGTGGAAGTGGTGTCAGGAGACGAGACTTTCGTTCTAGAAGGGGAAGAAATAATACTTAGTGCTGGTGCAGTGGTTTCCCCTCAAATACTCATGCTATCCGGAGTCGGACCAAGAGATCATCTCAGTAGCCATGGAATTGAAACGATCCATGATGCCCCAGCAGTTGGCCAGAACCTAGCTGACCATCCAATGGTATACGTCACATGGAAAACAAAGCCTGGTGTAGAGCTAGACTCACTTGGGCCGAGAATACAGCTGACTCTTCGATATACAGCCGAAGGCTCAGGTCTTGAAAACGATATGATTGTTTATATGATGGCTGTTGCGAGCGACAGACCAGAAAGAGGTGGATTAAGAATCAACCCGATAGGAATACAGACGAATCTCTGCATTAATTTGGCCAAAGGGAAAGGGGAAGTAAAGTTAAACTCAAATGATTACAGAGACCAACCATACCTTGACTACAATTACCTAGCAGAGGAAGAAGATCGAAGACGATTCCGTGAAGGCGTGAAAATGTTAGTAGGTTTAGAAAATCATCCTGCCATGTCATCTCTCATTGAGGAACGATTAACCCCGCTAGACACTGATTTGCAATCGGATAAATCGCTAGATTCCTGGTTGATGAAGGAGGTCACAACCGGCCACCATATCTCCTGCACTACCAAAATGGGGCCTAAATCTGATCCCAATTCAGTAGTTGACCAAACGGGAAAAGTCCACGGCATTAAAAGTTTAAGAGTTGTCGACGCCTCTATTATGCCAGAGTGCGTTAGGGCAAACATTAACGTTACTGTTATGACAATTGCTGAAAGAATATCTGATTTCATCAGAGAAGGTAGCTAATACAGAAATACTTTAGTGCACGCAATCTAATCGAATTTAACTATTGGAGCAATCGAAAATGCCTAGCCAATTTGATCAAGGTTTAGAGATGAGAAAATCAGTACTTGGGGAAGAGTATGTGGAGGAATCTTTTGCCAGAGCAACAGATTTTGATAGACCTTTCCAGGAATTCATAACCGAAAATGCATGGGGAGGAGTGTGGACGAGAGGACCTCTAGATAAGAAGACAAAAAGCCTTATAACCCTCTCAGTTTTGGTCGCGCTCCGTGCTGAAGGTGAAATAGGCCTGCACACAAGAGGTGCTATAAACAACGGCGTCACACCCGACGAGATAGTCGGTCTTTTGATACATGCCTCAGCTTATGCAGGTGTGCCAGCGGCCGTTTCATCCATCAAAATAGTAAAAAAGACTCTGCAGGAGATGGGCGAACTAGCCTCGTAAATTGTTAATCAATAACCGATTTAATTCGATCCTCGGTGTAACCTAAAACCTCAGAAAGAATTTCTTTTGTGTGTTGCCCCAATAAAGGGGGTGTAGTTATTTCTGCAACTGAATCTGAAAGCTTGATAGGACACCCTAGCAGTTGAAACTCTCCCCTGTCAGGATGCTCTATATCGACTATCATGTCCCTTTGCTGTAGGTGTTCATTGTTGTAGATGTCTCGGGCGTTTAAAACAGCTCCGCAGGGGATTCCTGCATCCCCCAAAACTGACATAGCCTCCTGTTTAGTATTTTTTGTTGTCCAATCCTCAATCACCAAATCTATTTCTTCTGAATTTTTATTGGGGTTATCAAAAATTTCAGAATTACACAAATCTTCTCTGCCTATCGCATTCATGAAATCTTCCCAGATATTTCTCCGTTGAGACATGGCCAAAACATAAACGTAATCATCTGGTCCACCAGGGGCACACTTGTATATACCGGCGCCTGCACGGCCCGGCGTTCTGGGACCTCTTCGGGCAGGAGGTTCACCCGTATCGCTGTATGTACTCATCGAAGCCCTGGACAAACTGACTACGGCATCTTGCATCGAGACCTCCAGTACCTGGCCCTTTCCTGTGGCCTGTCTCTGTATGATGGCAGCTAATATTCCAACCACCCCATGCAAACCCGTACCACTATCTCCAATGTTCGGGCCAGGCTTCAAAGGAGGCCCTCCCGGTATGCCAGTTACTGCCATGGCCCCCCCCGCTGCCTGGGCTACTGGATCAAAGCTTTTATACCCACTGTAAGGTCCATATGTCCCAAACCCTTTTAGCCTTGCGAATATTATTTGTGAATTGATATTGGACAAAGTGTCATAGGTATACCCTAATCTCTCCAAAACTCCAGAAGCGAAGTTTTCAACCAAAACATCACATTTAGTTACCAGATCTCCAAACACTTCCCTGTGCTTATCGTCCTTTAGATCTAAAGTTACACTTCGCTTATTACTATTGAAATTTAAAAAATACGGCGAAGTCTTGTTAGTATCTGAAAGCTGTACAGACCGGCCAGGATCCCCCTTCCCCGGCTGCTCGACTTTAATAACATCAGCCCCCAACCACCCCAACACTTGAGTGCAAGACGGTCCAGCTTCATATTGAGTTAAATCCAAAATTCTAATACCTTCTAAAGCCTTTTCCATCTTTACTACCTCCGTGTAACATAACTGATCAAGTGGCAGTATATACCTGTTCAGATAGTATTAGAACGCCTAAAATGTGGAGCCAATTCAGAGGAGTTATTAATGGATTCCATCAAAATGTACGGTACGACGTGGTGCGGAGATTGCACTCAAGCTAAGGCATTTTTTGACCGAAATGAAATATCCTATTCTTGGACGGATGTCGACAAAGAACCAGAGTATCAGGAATATATCAAGAAATTAAATAACGGTAACCAACGAGTTCCCACTATTATTTTTCCAGACGGATCGTTTCTAGTTGAACCAACAGATGAAGAATTAGCAAAGAAGTTGGGACT
Organism: Dehalococcoidia bacterium UBA6495; assembly: GCA_002435305.1. GTDB lineage: Bacteria > Chloroflexota > Dehalococcoidia > Lucifugimonadales > UBA826 > UBA11996. The sequence goes on along the minus strand of DJMH01000116.1, from coordinate 1,607 downwards.
TTAGTCAAATCCTATCTCTTGCATCGTGCACATACATGCCCACTACCTCACCATCTTTAGACACCACATTTGTATAAGGAAATTTGACCGTCAATGTGCAAGCATGTCCAGGCGCTGCCATGACAAAATCTCCCACATTTAATGAAGTTCCATTCAACCTAACAACAGCATGTTCCTCATTTTGAAAAACGAGCTCAGTATCAGGGTATTGAACTAGTTTGAATCTATGTTCTAGAGGTTGGTCAGACGAACAAGATTTAGATCCTATATCAATAGTGACGGTATCCATCTCGGCATCTTCATCAACTATCTGACCCAATATTAAACTGGCTATACGAAACCCCAATTCTTCCATTTCAGCATTTCGAGTGTCCCAGTAAATCCAGGTTCCGGGCGTTGGTCGAATGTTGGGATGGTCTGCATAGTGTTGAAACGACCATGATCCTCCCGCAAGATTATCTTTAACTTGTATGCCACTAGAATTTGCAGCACACCAGATTTCCTCCATCAGCGCGATGTTCCTCTTAACAATACGGCTTCTTTCTTGAAAATTTGGGATATATAAAGTCTCACCATCAAACACATGTAAACCAATGGGGCTTAATCCATCGGTATCATCAATGCTTTGGTAGAATTCATTAGCGGTGATGCCGGGTTGAACTCCGGTCCTACGCATCCCTGTGTCAAGGTCCATATAGACGCCAATATCTGCGTCTACCACTTTGGAAACTTCAGATAAAAGATTCAAATGCACTTTGGTGCTGGCAATTGCCCTAAATTCTGTGCCTGGAAACGATTTGATCAGGTCAGAAAACCTCTCCAGTTTCCTTGGATGCACCATCGGATATGCAATGACAATTTCGCTCGCACCGCATCCTGCTACCACTTCGGCCTCTTTCAATGTCGCACATTTATAAGATTTTATTCCTCTATTCAATTGGATATTCAGAACATCAGAAGATTTATGTGTCTTCGCATGCGGTACAACATTTTCTGGCTCACCACAAATGCGAATAATTTCATCAATATTTTCTTCCACAATATGAGAATACGTAAGCATAGCAGGTGTATCCAGAGCGTTTGGATTAGCCAATTTATATATGCCCTGTTGCATTGTCCCTCCTGTCAAATCGTTAACTTAAATATTTCCCTGTCAGCTCTCCAAAAAAGACTTTATTGACTCCGTGTCCAGTAACGGATAGATATCAAATTTCACTGGAACAATTTCTGACCATTCGTTAAGAAGACGGTGGAGCACGTCGTTGGAATCGACGTCAAATATGGCCACTGCACCTCTTCCGGTACGAGCATAAAAACTTATCGCCAAACCTTTGTCTAATTTATCTTGAGCCCACGGCCAGTATTTCCGTCTTTGTTCTTTGACTTCAGAAGGTCTTTGAGGATTTGGTGAACTAACTACTAGAAATAACATACTTGCTCCCGTGACGGAAATTATATACTCAGGACACCGATGAATTGTTACGGGAAAAAAATTTACCAAAAAAGGGATACCCGGCATGAATTCCACTAACATCGATGACATCAACCCCCAAGAACAACCCGTATTTTTTTATGGAGATGATGCGCCGTCTTACAATATTGAATTC
>DJMH01000028.1 GCA_002435305.1 Dehalococcoidia bacterium UBA6495 | reverse complement strand
CCAAGCAGGTGAAAGACTTGGTAGAGCTGGTAGAATAAAGTCTTGGTTATCTTTTATCTTCTTCAGATTCTTCCATAGCAACATATTTTGATGGACATTTAACTATCACAATTTGGCTATCAAATTCCTGCCCCGGAGTATGAGTACCTTCAAGAATAATTTCTGAGTGCTCATTAAAAAACAAATCTGGCAACACCCCGTTATGAACCGCTCCAATTTCACCTATTCCATCCACCAGTGAAAAATGCGCTGAGGTGGACCCTTCAACCCTATGAAAAGACCCCGGTTTTAGTTTCCCACTAACCCTCACCGTACGTCCTTCAGCAGTAGCAGGCTGACTGGATATCTCGCTCACAGTATAGTAATAAACCATTGCCCCCTGAAAAGCCATGTAGGCGAAATACCCTAGAGCGGCGCACAATACAACAGCGGCGAAAAGAAACTTGCCTCGATTGCTTGTCATCTTGGATTCGGAGATATAACTGTCGATATTTCGATCATTCATTTTGGGTGTTATTTTTTTCAGAAATGATTTTTCTTAATATAGCTAGTTCATTTTTCATCTCTTTCAATCTTCGAGAAAGAAAGAAAATATATCCAAAAAATGAAGCCCAAACTAAAAAAAATACCGCAAACAAATATTTCAAATTTGCTGCAGGATCATTTTGTTTGGCTTCTGTGACTAATGCAGAATCGGCAAAAACAAAAGATTTTTCCATAACCCACATCGACACAACAGCGATGGATATGAATGACACTAACCCGAGATACCTAATAATTAAGGGATACATACTGATGAACCTCGTCTAAATCATCTTCGCATTTTCTCATTTGAATTCTTTCTAACATCACGTAAACATAAAAAATAGTAAATGTGATCAACGACACAAAAAATGTTATGTACATTTTGCCATCTAAGTCAGAACCTGATTCTGCAAGCGGCCCAATATTTAGATTGGGATGGGCAGTCCTCCACCAAATCGACGCTAAATATATAATCGGTGCATCAATGGCCCCTAACAAAGCCACAACTGAAGCATACCGCCGCCCTTGAGACCCCGGAGCGGAGAAAGAACGAACCATCAGATAACCAACGTATACAAACCAAAGAATTAAGGTAGTCGTAAGTTTAGGGTCCCAAGACCACCAAACTCCCCAAACCGGTTTGGCCCATATTGCTCCAGTTATCAATATCAAAGTAGCAAATATTACTCCCAACTCAGCAGCGGAATATGCAATAGCGTCCCATAGGTTTTTTCTTGTTAACAGATGGATCACACTAGCTATACCGACCACAAAAATAGAAACCATTCCGATCCAGCCAAGAGGGACATGAACATAAAATATTCGTTGCGAAACACCTAGGTTCTGTTCAGTAGGCGCCCACATAAATACCAAATATACGGTCACGAGCATTAAAGTGCAGCTAGCGACAAATAGTACCGTTTTCATTTCCTAAAATTAACCCTCAACCTGCGGGAATAGAGACTTCAATCGATAGATTGAGACCGATGCTAGTGAATTGTATCACTAACTATTTAGAATAATCAGAGAGTTAGCTAGTAACGGCTCCAACTGAGGCCGAAGACACTAATTTGGCATATTTGGCCAAAACACCTCTCTCGTAATTGGGCTTTCTTGGGCTCCACTTTGACCTTCTATCCTCTAGCTCTTCATCGGTCAATTTTACACTCAGGTCCCTTGCTTCTATGTCCAGGTAAATTATGTCCCCATCCTCTATCAGCCCAATTGGGCCCCCTACTGCCGCCTCCGGGGAGACATGGCCGATTGAACCACCTCTAGTTGCCCCCGAGAATCTACCGTCGGTGATAAGAACTGTCGTTTCCCCCAAACCAGCACCCATGATTGCCCCCGTCACAGCCAACATCTCCTGCATCCCTGGTCCGCCTTTAGGTCCCTCATACCTTATGACAACCACATCCCCATCTTTGATAGAGCCCCCCGTGACAGCCTCAAAAGCACTACGTTCTCCATCAAATACTTTTGCTGGTCCTTCATGTTTTTCAATCTTGGTTCCGGCAACTTTTATGACAGCTCCTTCAGGAGCTAGATTACCTTTGAGGATAGCTAGTCCTCCCGTTGGACTTTTTGCGTTTGGAACCGAAAAAATCACCCTTTCATCTGGCTTTGTATCAACATCAGAAAGGTTCTCTTCTAGGGTTTTACCATTAATAGCCTTGGCATCACCATGTAACATTCCTGCATCTAACAATTCCTTTAGTACTACTTGAACCCCTCCAGACCTGTCGACATCAGACATTACATAGTTTCCTCCAGGCCGTAGATCAGTTAGGTACGGTGTCTCCCTTGAAAGAATATCGAAATCGTCTATTGTTAATTCGACCTCTGCCTCTCTTGCCATGGCCAAAAGGTGAAGAACTGCATTAGTAGACCCTCCCATCGCCAACACCAACCTTATCGCGTTCTCAAAAGCTTTTCGGGTCATGATATCCCTAGGTTTAATCCCATTTTCAAGCATGTAATATAAATGTTTACCTGCCTCATGAGCCACATCCAAATTTCGGGGATCCACCGCAGGGATAGATGCAGCACCAGGTATTGACATACCCATCGCCTCAATAGCTGATGCCATGGTGTTCGCTGTAAACATGCCGGAACAGGCTCCTTCCCCAGGACAAGCTACACGCTCCATGGCTATCAATTCTTCTAACGAAATTTGTCGAGTCGAGAATGCTCCTACCGCTTCGTACATATCTTGAACATTTATGTCCTTGCCTGCATAGTTGCCTGGGAGTATGGCACCCCCATAAACAAAAATCGACGGTATGTTGAGACGCGCCATGGCCATCATGGCCCCTGGCATATTTTTGTCGCATGCCGCCACAACGGCCAAACCGTCCATTCCTTCAGTAAAACACACCGTTTCAATCGAATCTGCAATCACTTCGCGGCTTACCAAAGACCCCTTCATGCCCTCCGTACCCATCGATATCCCGTCGCTAATCGTGATGGTGCCAAACATAAAAGGTACACCCTGAGCATCCCATATCCCTTTTTTCACTTTATCCGCGATTCTTGTCAAATGCACATTGCACGGGGTGACATCACTGGCCAAGTTAGCAACGGCAATAAATGGTTTCTCCATATCCTCGTCGTCTAGTCCAACGGCCCTTAGCATGGATCTCGCCGGAGCTCGATCCGGGCCCAAACTGACTTCTGCAGATTTATGTTTCAACAATTTTAAATTTTTTGTGTTGGTAGCCATTTTTCACTTCCTTAAATTTGGGTCCCCAGACCGATTGGGCCATTTTTGCGGCTGCAAATTATCATATTTAGGAGATATTTAGCGCTGGCATTATATA
>DJMH01000070.1:11376-11790 GCA_002435305.1 Dehalococcoidia bacterium UBA6495 | reverse complement strand
CCCGCAGATCGGGCGGCGAAGTTGGGGTGGAGCGGCACGCCGAGGTACGCGTGGCGTGGCGCAAGACATGGATCGGCTGGCGTATGCAGCGTGGTGGAACGACTATGTGATCTTGAGCATTCAGGTGGAGTCGGTCGAGGCGGTGACCAACATTCAGAAATTGGCCAAACCGGGGGTGAGCGTCGTGACGTTTGGGCCCAATGATCTCACCTTCAACATGGAAGGGCATGTGGGGTATCCGTTGACAAGTGTGGACGACTGTATGCGCAATGTAGCGGCCCAATTGGATGGCACGGGTATCCGCCTCGCCATGGGTACGCCAACCAAGCCCGAAGAACGGGGAAAGTATCGGGATATGGGGATCACGCTGTTTCAAGAAGTTGCGCCCGCGTAGGTGTAGATATGCATTTCCAG
>DJMH01000070.1:8363-10960 GCA_002435305.1 Dehalococcoidia bacterium UBA6495 | reverse complement strand
AATAGGGCACTAAAGTTAAGTAGAGATTATATGACGGTAATAGCCAGTATTTATCTGGCAGCTTTCCAGGAGGTTTCAATTGGGAATTACTCTGATACGTGGAAAGTATGTAATCAGCGAAATCACTGGTCCAAGTTCAGCAGTTGTTTTATCAGATGGTGCTGTCTGCCAGCGGGACGGCGAGATAATAGATGTTGGGCAGTATGAAGAGCTTAGAGATCGATATCAATACGATGAAATAATCGGCTCGAGCAGTTTTGTAGTGATGCCAGGGTTAGTCAATGATCATTTTCACGTTGGCTTAACACCATTTCAGCACGGTGCTCCCGACTTACCACTGGAGCTTTGGGCATTTTCCCGGATGCGTGCAAAAGATGTGGACCCGTATTTAGATCATCTTTATGGGGCTGCTCTCATGATCAAGTCAGGAACCACAACGGTACAAGCTCTACATTTGCCGGCAAAAGGAAAAGGGCCCTTCAATCTTGAAAACTCGGAAAAAGTAATTCAAGCATATCGCGAATCGGGGATGCGAGTTTCGTATGCTCCTATGTTGGCGAACAAAGATTTTCTGCTAGTAGGCGGTCGAGGCGGAGAGGATGAGTTTGCCGCCGAATTACCTGAAGACTTATCCAGACGATTCAAGGAACTTACTGCTCCATCTTATCTACCAGCTGAAGAAATAACAGCCATGGTGGAGGATCTTTACGCAAAATATGATGAAAGACCTGAGGAAAAAATCCGTGTAACAGTGGCGCCTAGCAATGTTCATCGGTGCACTGACAATTTGCTTGTAGGACTACGTGAGCTTGCTTCAAAGTACGAAACCGGGATTCATATTCATCTCCAAGAGACGATATACCAGAAACTGTATGGACTGCGCACCTGGAATAAAACGCCACTTCAACACCTTAAGGATCTCGATTTCTTGGGATCAGACGTGGTTTGTGGCCATGGTGTGTGGGTTACAGATGAAGATATCGAAACAATGGCTTCTCATAGGGTGTCTTTGTGTCACAATGCCAGCTCTAATCTGAGATTGAAGTCAGGGATAGCCCCGGTGAATTATTTTCTTGACAAGGGTTTAAGAATTGCTCTTGGTAGTGACGAGGCAGGTCTTAACGATGATAAAGACATGGTGCAGGAGATGCGACTTGCTCTCAACCTTCATAGAGTTCCTGGAGTGGACAAAACTCCGCCGACGGCGCACCAAATATTTCAGATGGCTACCGTTAACGGTGCATATGCCAGTTCCTTCGGTGATCGTGTGGGAACGTTGAAGGTGGGTAAGAGGGCAGATATTGTATTGATGAATCTAGAGAATATTGAGAAGCCATATCTGAATCCAGAGGTATCAATTATAGACGCTGTGGTACATCGGGGGAGGAGTGTGGATATTGATACAGTCCTCGTTGAGGGTGAGGTAATTATGAGAGGGAGGAAGTTAACCCAAATTGACGAGGAAATCTTATACAAGGAAGTTGAAGATATGATGTCTCGCTCCCCTACCCAGGACGAATTAAACCGAAGGGATTTGGCAGAGAAACTAGAGCCTTACCTAGGGAATTTTCTTGAAGGTGCTGTGCCGTCGTCAAATCAGACGCATTATTACTACAACGCAAAATATTAGTCTTTAATTCCAAAGGCATTGTTTGAATGGCACACCGCACGCCAGTTAGGATGGTAAATTTTTCCTATGCACACGATTAGTGTCGCACTGCATTATGTGAGATTAGCCATATTTTGAAGAGGCATATCTGGAGGATACGTGCTAATGTGGAAGGTGCGACACTCAAACGCTTGAATGAGGAGGATTCAGATCAATGACGACAATTGGAATTGTAGGATGTGGGGCGATAGGTCAGGCACTTCTCAAAGCTTCGGAGGTCGGGTCTCTTACACTCCCCATAACGGGCATCGCTAGTAGGACAGAGGAATCTGCCCGCGCCTTTCTCGCTACTCTCAATGATCCTCCCGAATACTGTTCACAGACTGAACTTATAGCCAAAGCAGACCTTATTGTCGAGGCTGCTGGCGGCGACGTTTTACCTGAACTTGCCTGTGCGACTTTTCAATCGGGTAAGGACCTTATGGCTATAAGCGTTGGAGCCTTAATAACACATCCAGAGATATTGGACATGGCTAGGGAGCGATGCTGCAAAATTTATGCCCCTTCGGGAGCGATAGCCGGGTTGGACGGTATCAAGTCCGCATCGTCGGGAAGAATAGACAGTGTGATAATGACCACGCGAAAACCCCTGGAGGCATTAGAGGGTTCTCCTTACCTAGTGAAGAGAGGCATATCAGTCTTAGGATTGACTGAAGAACAGGAAATTTTCTCGGGTACGGCAAGAGAGGCGTGCGTCGGATTTCCAGCCAACGTTAATGTTTCAGCTGCTGTTAGCTTTGCAGGAATTGGTCCCGATAGGACTCAAATTCGCCTAATAGCTGTTCCTGGGTTGGACAGAAATTGTCACGACATAGTAGTGGAAGGTGAGTTCGGTAGGTTACATATAGAAATAGAGAATATCCCTACTGAAAACCCTCGTACGGGCAGGCTAACGGTGATGTCTATTATCCGGACACTGCAGGGCATC
>DJMH01000070.1:0-7944 GCA_002435305.1 Dehalococcoidia bacterium UBA6495 | reverse complement strand
ATCAACATCGATTCCTGTGATTATTCTTTTGCTGGGAATGACCTTATCCATTAACAGTCTCATACCATTATGTTGGTTCAGTGGCGGTATACACTGTTGACCTAAGGTCTATCATGATGGAAATAAGGTGTGCATCCGACTATAAGGGAGGAAATAAAACGTGAGAATCGGAATCGACGTTGGGGGAACATTTACAGATCTAGTGGTGACTAGGGTTGAAGGTGGAATCACTCAGTTCAAAACTCCTTCTACTCCCAAGGACCCCTCGATAGGAGTGTTTCGTGGTTTGACGGAGATATCTGAAACCTACGGTGTCACTCTAGATCAACTACTCCTTGATGTGGAATTGATTGTTCATGGGACGACAGTTGCGACCAACACATTGGTTGAGAGGAAGGGAGCTAACGTAGCTCTGATAACTACAAGTGGTTTCAGGGATTTATTGGAGATGCGTGAGGGCTTAAAAGAGGATCGATATAACCTTCGAATGGCCTCTGTTGAACCACTGATTCCCCGTTACTTGCGAATGGGTATATCTGAGAGGGTCAAGTATGACGGCAGTGTTCACACCCCCCTGGATGTTGAATCCTTGAGAAAAGCTCTTCTGAAGTTGAAGGATGAAGGAGTGGAATCGATAGCGGTCTGTTTCCTTTTTTCGTTTATGAACCCTGATCACGAGTTAAAGGCTGAGGCGGAAATCAGGAAGGTTTTTCCTGACGCCTTTGTTTCCCTATCTCATGAGGTTCTGCCTCAAATCAAAGAATTTGACCGAATCAGCACGACCGCACTGAATGCCTACGTTGGTCCCGAATTAGGTAAATATCTCGGTAATCTACAACAACGTATGGTTGATCATGGGGATCAGAGGAAAATATTAATAATCCAGTCTAACGGTGGTTCAGCTCCAATCGAGGATTCTATAAAGTTCGCCGTTAGATCTATTCTTTCCGGACCCGCTGGTGGCACTAAAGGCGCAGCGAAGGTAGCTTCTTCCTTAGGTGAAGAAAATGTCATCGCCCTTGATATGGGGGGTACCAGTACTGATATCTCAATCATAGAGGGTGGTAGACCCCATGTTACTAATGAAAAATTTGAGTCCGGTTGGAAAATATCTGTGCCGATGATAGACATTCATACTCTTGGAGCTGGTGGTGGGAGCATCGCACGAGTGGACATTGGAGGTGTCCTGCGGGTTGGCCCAGATAGTGCGGGAGCTGAGCCAGGCCCAGCCTGCTATGGGCTTGGAGGAGAGGATCCCACTGTCACTGATGCCGCACTATTGCTTGGTCTTCTCGATGGGACATCGTTCCTCGGTGGGAAGGCTAGTCTAGACAAAAACCTATCCGAACAGGCAATAAAATATAAAGTAGCTGACCCACTAGGGTTGTCAATAACTGATGCAGCTGAAGGAATCTTGCGAGTTGTATCCAACTCAATCGCAGAAGGGATACGCCTAGCTTCTGTTCGCAAAGGACTGGATCCACGTGAGTTCAGTATGGTGGCATTTGGAGGAGCTGCAGGAATCCTGGCCAATCAGGTGGCCAGAGAAGTTGGGATACACAAAGTGTTAGTGCCTCAGGCTGCTCCTGTGTTATCGGCGTTTGGGATGTTGACGTCGGAACTACGATACGACTTTTCTCAATCATATCCTTCGGGGTTGAATGTATTGGATCTTGAGGAAATGACTTCTCGACTGAGAATTATGGAAAAACAGGGAAAAGATCAACTCAGAGAAAATGGGGTGACAGACGAGGAAATAAATGTAGAGTTTAGCGCTGACATGCGTTACTTAGACCAGATATATGAAGTCACTGTTCCAATCCCTGATCTTGATCTGGATGGACCTCGGCTCAAGGAGGATTGGGCTGACAACTTTCACCAGCGATTTGAGGAATTGTATTCTTACAGGCAGTCTGATCAGGAGATTCGACTCGTTACGCTCAGGGTGACTGTATCAGCACCACTACCCGAAATTGACGACGGTGGTAGTACAGGTAATTCAGTTGTTGATTTCGATCAGGACGACGCTGAACTGAGGCAGGTCTATATTGGAGGTTGGGAAAGCGTTCCCGTTCTCAAATCTGACACTATACCGATAGGTCAAAAAGTTCGTGGTCCGGCTATCATTGAGTCAGAGTTCACCACTGTTGTCTTGAATCAGTTTAATGAGGTCACGAAAAACTCTGATGGGACATTAATAATTGGGCTAGAAGATCTTGTGTCAGATGGTTCGAAGGGAGGGGTTGCAGCGGGATCTGATCCTGTGACCCTATCGGTTGTTGAGAATCGGTTGGAGTCTATAGCTATTGAGATGATGGATGTAATGCTTCGCACGTCCATGTCTCAGATTCTTAATTCCAGTCGGGATTTTTCTACAGCCATTCTAGATAGCAAATGTAGGCTTATTGCCCAAGGTGAGGGGATACCAGTACATGTGAGCGCCTTACCCATAGCTGGGGAAGCTATCTTGAATACTTTTGGCGACGACATTCATCCAGGTGATATGTTCGCGTTGAACGATCCGTACAACGGGGGAAGCCATCTACCCGACATAACCGTAATAAAACCCGTGTTCAAGAATGGTGAACTATTATACCTAACCATCAACCGCGCCCATCACAGTGATGTCGGAGGGGCTACCCATGGCGGTTATAACCCGTCGGCTACCGAGATTTTTCACGAAGGATTGCGGATACCCCCCTTACGTATCCATGATAAAGGCCGGCCAAGGGATGATTTACTAGCTATGCTTTCCGCTAATGTGCGTCTCCCTGAGAACTTTCTCGGTGATCTAAATGCGCAAATAGGCTCCGTCTCTACTGCAGAACGCCGTATTTTGGAGTTGGTTGATCATTACGATTCGGGAACATTGTCGGCCATCATTGATGGAATATTGTCCGCTACTGAGCGACAGGTTAGACAGTTCATATCCGACTGGCCAGATGGAGTATTTAAAGGTGAATCCCACGTCGACGATGATGGCTTTGATTCTAAGATGATTCCCATTCGCGCTGAGGTCACTATAAAGGGTGACACGATGAAAATAGATCTCAGTAGCTCCTCACCTCAGGTGACCGGTTTTATAAATAGTGCTTACGCGAACACTCGTTCAATTGCCCATGCGGCAATAATGTATCTGGCACCTTACGATGTAGCCAAGAACGAAGGGTCTATGGGGCCCTTGACGGTTATTGCTCCTAGAGGATTGATAGTAAACGCAAACCCTCCCGCTCCAGTTTGTATGAGTACTAACCACTGCGCAGAGGAGATAATTGAGGCGGTGTTTAAAGCATTGGCAAATGCTGTGCCAGCGGCCGTAAACGCGGGGTTTTCAAGAAGGCTTCGGTACGCGATTACCGGTACGGACCCTCGTACTGGCCGATATTTTATATGGCATTTTTTTATGGCTCGTGGTGGTGGTGGTGCTTCTTCAGGAAATGATGGATGGACAGGTGTGGGTGAAGTAAATGTTGCAGGAGGCATTCGCTCCCCCAGTGTTGAGGTTACCGAGGAGCGCTTTCCGCTATTCGTGGTGAATCATGAATTACGGCCCGACTCTGCAGGCGAAGGTCAGTGGCGAGGAGGGTTAGGGGCTGAATGTGAAATTATATATGAAGGGGAAGGAGAGGCCCTCATGAACACCGCAGGTGATGGCGTTGTAGTACCACCATTCGGATTGTTTGGAGGATCTCCGGGACTACCACATCGCTATAGTTTGGTGTCCAAGGGGGAAGAACGGGTACTGGGATCTAAAGAAACGGGGATCCCTGTTTCACCAGGCGACCACATTATTGCTTTATCTTCAGGCGGAGGGGGATATGGTGACCCAAAGAAGCGAGATGAGAAATCTTTGATTTGGGACGATAAAAATGGATATGTTTCTAGTTGATAGGAATATATAATTTGAGGCTACAACCATTGCATTTAGTTAACTTCAGATAAGAAACTTATCGAATGTTTGAGTACTGCGTCGGGTTGTTCTTGCTGTACCCGGTGATCGGCATTATCCATGCCCAACAGTACGATTTCGAATCACACCGTGTGTTATTAAAAATGGTAATATCTGCTAAATCCTAGTATTGCAAAAGTTGAGGAATACGATCCTAGTTTATAGATCTAACGACATTGGAGGTAAGTGATGGATTTTGGATTTGGAATACCGATGAGGGGACCCTTAGCAAATGTCGAATCAATCTCTGAAATAGTCACTTCAGGTGAAGAGCTGGGCTTTGACATAGTTACAGTAAGCGATCATGTGGTGGTTCCAAGACATATCACTTCTATCTACCCATATAACGAAGATGGTAGTTTCGCGGGCCAGGATACTGGCGAGTGCCTTGAGCAATTAACCACCTTGATGGCTATAGCAGCGATTACTAAGAACCTCAGACTGCTTACCTCCGTCATGGTACTTCCACACCGTAACCCAGTCCTGACAGCAAAAATTTTGGCTACCATAGATGTACTTTCAAAGGGTCGCCTAAACGTCGGCTGCGGCGTAGGTTGGATGAGGGAAGAATTCGAGGCCCTCGCTGCGCCCTCCTTTGATGAAAGGGGTGCGGTAGGAAGTGAGTATATTCAAATTTTCAAGGAGTTGTGGACCGAAGAGGATCCGGTATTTGAGGGGACTTATGCAAATTTTTCCAATATAAGTTTCTTGCCTAAACCGGTTCAAACTCCCCATCCTCCGATCTGGGTGGGTGGAGAGAGTAATCCAGCCTTACGTAGAGCAGCAGAGCTGGGGGATTGTTGGTATCCGATCGGAACAAATCCCAAATTCCCGCTCGACTCAGCAGAACTGCTCAGGAAAAGAATAGAACGCCTGCACCACTATGCTGAATCTAACAATAGAGATCCCGCGACAATAGATCTGGCATATAGTGCAAATTGGTTCAACATGGTTAGTCAGAGCCCAGGTAAAAGAGCCCGCTGGTTCGAAGGTGAATCAGGCCAAATTCAGGAAGACATAGGACAACTTATGGACTTGGGAGTAAATCACCTCATTCTTAGTTTTACAGGCGAATCTACCTCAGAAATTACGGACAATATGTCAAAATTCATATCAGAAGTCGCAACGAATATTCCCAAATAGATTTATTGCAGGAATATTTGCAAATGTTTTATAGACGGGGTTAGTGTGAACTCGCCAATTTCGAGGCATTACAACGATCCTGCAATGGTGGAATTTTTGCATGACATAGTTATAGTCCCAAATAAACCTCTAATCTGTGAATATACCTTCTTCGACAAAGATAAATAACCCACTGCACTAATCCTTTAGGGGAATAGTCTGAGCTACTAAATACCAATATAAAGGACATTACCCATGGCAGATCACCATCACGAAGACAACGACCAAAAGCAGGACTACCCCGACCATCATGGCCATGCTGTTAGTGATTCTCCTTCAGGCATCCGTGGGAGGGGAAATTTTATTATTGCGGGTTTAACCGGTGGTCATGGGGTTTTTCACTGGTTCCTGCAGTCATTCATTGTCTTGCTACCGGAGGTTGAGGCTACTTTTGGACTGTCAAAAGTTGGCGTTGGTTCCATATCAACAGTCAGGGAACTGGTTTCAGGACTGATAACCCTTCCCGGGGGAATAATTGCAGACGGATTGAGAAAGTACTGGGGGTTAATTCTGGCTTTGTGTATGGCCGGATTCGGACTAGGTTGGCTCATCGTGGGGCAAGCACCTGTGTTTCCATTACTCCTTTTGGGGGTAGCAATTGTCGCCGCGGCAGCATCTCTTTGGCACCTTCCGGCCATGGCTTCTCTTTCTCATCATCACTCTCGTAGAAGAGGTACAGCCCTATCTTTTCACGGCATAGGAGGAAACATTGGTGATGCAATCAGCCCCGTTGCCACAGGATTTTTACTTGGTTATTTGGCATGGCAAGACATTCTAAGCATCTATGCTGCCGCTCCTATATTTATAGCCTTTCTCGTTTACTGGGCCTTTAAAAATATCGGTCGTGCAGTTTCAGATGAAGAAGAGTCTAATTCTGGTCAAGATCGAATGGGCCAGACAAAAGCTATTTTAAAAAATCCGCTTATTTGGGTAATTACATTTGCAGGTGGTATACGGGCTATGGCATTTATAGCCTTAATCACCTTTTTACCATCATATTTATCTAATGACCTGGGGTTAACCGACTTCAGAAGAGGGGTATATTTCGGGTTGCTAGTCGCGGCAGGCATAGTGTTTACACCACTTATGGGGTATCTTTCGGACAAATTCGGTCGAAAAATAGTCCTAGTCCCGGGAATGCTTTTCGACGCGACAATAGTTCTATTGATGGCTAGTTTCGGTGAAGGAGTCCCACTCATAATACTACTGATATTGCTTGGTGCTTTCTTCTACAGTGACCAACCGATACTAACAGCGTCTGCACTTGATATCGTTGGAAGTGGAGTTGCGACCACAACATTAGGTGCTCTCTCATTTGCCAGATTTGGGCTAAGCGCTATTTCTCCAATAATAGCCGGTTATCTATACGACAGCTATTCAATGGATTCCGTCTTCTACTATGTAGCTTCATTAATGATATTTTCAGCAGTCGTATTAGCTTTCACAAATTTAAGGTCTCCTGAAAGAACGGCTGAACACACAGGCTAAAATAAATGGAGTTATTCCAGATAAATCTCTGGTGACAATTGACCAACGAGCAATGAAGTTCAACGAACCTGTAACATTTCGTATAGCCCTGGGAATTGTAGGAGTTGATGAGTTGGCTAAAAACTTACAAACCATTTAATCTGCATTGGCTTAAAAGAATCTCAATAAATTAATAACCTCGAATTATAGAGTAGGTCTTGATATGGACTATGGAATAGCGATCCCTTCATACATAAATGCATGGAAAGATGTCCAGGCCGCTGAAAAAATGGGGTTCACCCACGCGTGGTTTTATGATTCTCAACTTATTTACTCAGACGTATGGGCAACAATGGCATTGGCGGCCGAAAATACAGAAAAGATAAAACTAGGTACCTTGGTTGCAATCCCAAGCAATCGTATCGCCCCCGTAACAGCTGCCGCGGCAGCCACCATAAACAAACTCGCACCAGGCAGGGTAATAGTGGGGATTGGAACAGGCTACACAGGTAGGAATACTATGGGTTTACCTGCTTTGAAGATGAAAGAATTTACAACTTATGCATCTCAATTGAAAGACTTGTTGGCTGGAAAAGATGTCCTGTTTAAAGAGGGAGATCGAGAAAGATGGATAAGACTAATACATAGTAAGAAAAACTCCGGACGTGACGATTTCTTCAATATCGAAGATCCTATTCCGGTAATGGTCGCAGCAAACGGCCCAAGAGGGCAAAAAATTGTAGGGGAAATATCCGACGGTTGGATCACTACTGGACGTTCTCTAAACGTTCCTGAAGGTCTTCCCAATATCATGAAAAGTGCGAGGAGGGCTGGTAACTCATTCGATCAATATGGAGGTACAGATACAAAACCGTATGTGACAGTGTTAACTTCATCATGTGTTCTTCGTGAGGGTGAAAGTATCTCCAGTCAGCGAGTGATAAAAAACGTCGGACCTACGTTATTACCTGGTGTTCATGCTATGTGGGAAAGTACTTTTGGTCCCGGTTCGAATTTAGGGATGTCCAATTCTGCAGTTGCCGAAGATTACAACAACTACATCATGGAATACGGGGACAAAAAAACACCATCCACTTTGGCAGACAGAAGATATCTGGATGTTCATGAAGGACATTATGTCTATCTGAAAGAAGGAGAGGAAAAGTTTGTGTCAAATGATCTCATTGCACGAACGTTAACAGGAACGGGAAAAGAAATTAACGATAAACTGGATCATCTTGAATCGATTGGTGTGAACAACGTCGCTCTTTCAGTTGTAGACTCAAAATCTGCTCACGAACTGATAAAAGATTTTGGAGAAAAAGTTATTTTGGAAAGAGGCACTG
>DJMH01000071.1 GCA_002435305.1 Dehalococcoidia bacterium UBA6495 | reverse complement strand
TCCGCTACAGCTATCTCTTCCTTTCCAACGTCGATTATGAACATTGCCCCCGGCATTTCGGTCATTTCCTTTATACCGGAGAGGTTTTTATTTAATTTAGTTATCTTCTCGTCAATTTTCAAAGACTCTTTTTTTGTCAGATTTTCAAAATCCCCTTGATCACGCCGAGTTTCCAAATCTACCAGATAGTCAATTCTTTTCTGAATAGTTTTGAAATTGGTCAGGGTTCCTCCTAGCCACCTATTGGATATGTGTAAGGAATTACTTCTTTCAGCTTCAGCCACTATCGTGTCTTGGGCCTGTTTTTTTGTACCTACCATCAGAATCTTTCTTCCGCTTGCAGCTACCTCACTCAGAAATGCTGCTGCTTCTTCTACCAAATTTAAGGTCTTCTGTAGATCAATTATGTGAATACCATTTCTGTGAGTGAAAATATACCGGTTCATCTTTGGATTCCATCGCCTTTTTTGGTGGCCAAAATGAACTCCAGCCTCTAAAAGAGATTTCATCGTTATTGGTGCAGTATCCTGATCCTGGATTGCCTCTACCTCAACAGCCTCTTCAACCATGTATTTTCCTTTCAATGTGATAGGTTGTTTGACTATTTTGAAGCCCTTAAACCGCGATTATATAACTGTGTTTTGTAACTGAAAAAACGCCGGGAAAGTATAACATGACACCACTTCCACAGTAAAAGCAAATCTAGAAAAAATAAAAATCAGTTTTGAGCCGCTTTTCCAAGCGTACCCATTTGTCATTCAGTAAATTTTTGTAATCCATGGACTGAATATTGTCTACAGTCATGATTTTGCCATCTTCATGATTGTCGGTATAGTAGGACTTCCGTAAACCTCTTGAGCACATTCCGTATTTTTGGTATAACGAAATAGCTGCGATGTTTGAGACTCGGACCTCAAGGGTGAGAGATTTGGCGCCTCTGCAAATAGATTTTGTTAGAGCCGAATGGAGCAATAGTTCGCCAATTCCTTTTCTCCTGCAGGACCTCCTAGTACCGATAGACATCACATGAGGTTCATCAGTAGTCATATTCCAAAGAAAAATAAATCCGCTTAAGAATTCCATCCCAGGTTTCCATCCTGTATTCCCGGATCGATATGTTGTAAACGGACTGTTTTTTTGAGTAAGTGTAGTGTGAGGCGTTTCACTATCTTTCACCAAATTTGGGTTCGTTACCGCTACTAGAACGGTCGAAATCTCCCTTTGCAGTTCCTTTCTGAAAGAGGTTGGAGGGAATAATTGAGGGAATGCATCCGCTTCAATGAGTGAAACCTGAGAAATATCTGCTTCCTTCATGGGCCTTATTGAATGGATACTTTTTCTTGCTTGATTCATTGGGAATGAAGCTTACATCAATTTCTCTAAATAGGGTTCATAAAGACATGTAAGGGAATACATGAAGGAATTGTCACGAAATCGGTTTCAAAAAGCATTGCAAAATGTATGATACTTCAAGTTAGAATGAAAAGGCTCCAGAGAACTTAGCTGAAGTTGGAATCGAGTTACGCGACTTTAAACTGAAATGTAGTGGGTTTATGCAACATATCCTTAGAATAATAAAAATTGCTCTGAGGTATAAATACAGATTATCTTTCGCCTACCTATCCACCATAGGGGCCATAGCGGCTTACATCTTTCTCCCCAAATTATTCGGAGACGCAATCGACTCGGTCGCGGAGCCGATCCTTGCAGGTGATTCAGAAATTCATACGGCTACCCTCTACACCTGCATATTAGCCATCTTGGGGTTAAGTGTTATCCGTGGAGCTATGTCCTATTTTCAAACCTATCTAGGAGAGACTTTATCGCAGTATGTTTCGTATGATTTAAGAAATTCCTTTTATGACCATATTCAGCATCAAAGTTTCGCTTTTCACGATAAACATCACACTGGCAATTTGATGTCCAGAGCTATAACCGATGTGGAAAATATACGCATGTTTATAAATATGGGGTTGGTGAGGGCTCCGTATTTTATAGCGCTTTTTATAATTGTGGCCGGGACCCTGATTTCTATGAATTGGAAATTAGGGCTTTTGAGTGCTAGTTTTATGCCTATTGTAGCTATTTATACCAGTTCAATACGGCTCCGCATGAGGGCATTGTGGCTTTTGGTTCAAGAGAAAATGGCAGAGCTGAGCATAATACTGCAGGAGAATTTTTCGGGGCAACGTGTGGTAAAAGCTTTCGCTTCAGAAAACCATGAAGCGGACAAATTTGAAATAAAAAATTCGGAAGTCGCAGATCTTTTTGTGGAGGCAGAGAAGTTACGTGCATCCAGCATGTCATTCATGTTGTTCACCTTCATGGTGGCTATGGCCTTGATATTATGGTACGGCGGCCGCCAGGTTATGAATGGAAATATGACCCCAGGCGAACTAGCGGCTTTCGTGTTCTACCTTCAGATACTAGCCTTACCGGTTCGAATGGCGGGCTGGGTCGTAAACGCCTATGCTCGAGCAGCTTCTGCCGGTGAAAGATTGTTCGAGATACTAGATGCGCCTTCCCCTGTTCAAGAGATCGAGAATGCCACCACCCTTAAGAACCTCAAGGGGCACATAGAATTCGACAATGTGTCTTTCGCCTATGATGATGGCAAGCCAGTGCTCAGAAACATAAATCTGGAGGCAAACCCTGGCGAAATCATTGCTTTGGTAGGTCCTCCAGGTAGCGGGAAATCGACTATTGCCAATCTACTTCCCCGATTTTATGACGTCTCTACTGGGTCCATTAAAGTGGATGGAGTGGATCTCAAAGAGTTTACCTTGCATTCGTTGAGGGAAAATATAGGAATGGTTCAACAAGATGTTTTCTTATTCACCACTTCCTTGAAAGAAAATATTAAATATGGTCGTGAAGATGCGACGGATGAACAGGTAAAGAGGGCATCCTCAATTGCCCAATTATCGGATTTCATTGAGACACTTGATGAAGGTTATGACACCTACGTTGGTGAAAGGGGTTCCACTTTATCTGGTGGTCAGCGCCAGCGAATGTCAATAGCGAGAGCCGTTTTGTTGGACCCTCCGATCCTAATATTGGATGATTCCACTTCCAGTGTAGATGCTGACACTGAAGATCAAATAAAGGCGGCAATGGATAATTCTATGGAAGGAAGAACCACATTCATAATCGCTAATAGGCTCAGCACCGTACATAGAGCGGATAAGATAGTGGTTTTGAAGGACGGCAGGATTATAGAAGAGGGTACCCACCAAGAATTGCTAGAGGAGGGGGGACTTTATAACGAAATTTACGAATTGCAGCTTCGCCCCCAAGACGAATTGAATTCTGAGGTTAGTCGATGAATCTTGGTCTAGGACATATGTCTGCTTCGAGAGGGCAATTAGATGAGGAATATTTCGGATCTGTATATGATCAAAAGGTGATCTTGAGGCTCCTTCCCTACATTAAACCGTACAGTTTTCTGGTTATTGTTTCCCTGATTGCAATGTTAATTTATACAGTCACCTTGGTTGCTGTACCTTGGTTAATACACTGGGGAATTGATAATCCCATCAAAGAAGGCATGGAGGCGTTTGGCAAAGAAGAACCGCTCGATGACCATATACGTGTTTTAAATATTTTGTTCATTGTGTTTATTGCTAATGCCCTTATCAACTGGGGAACCAACTACCTTCAACAATACGCCATGCAAAAAGTGGGACAGGGTGTTCTTTTCCGGTTAAGGAGAGCTTTGTTCGGACACGTGCAAAAGCAGTCTCTTTCATATTTTGATAAGACGGAGGTTGGCCGGCTCATGTCACGGGTCCAGGGGGATGTGGGCCAACTACAGGAATTTGCGGCACTAGTGGTCATGAGTCTAGGTGAGCTATTAAGTCTTGTAGGAATTGTCATTGCCCTCCTGTTGATGGATCTGGAATTGGGGCTCATAACCATGGCAGTGCTTCCTGTTTTAATCGCCGTTATGGTGACTTGGCAAAAATACGCAAAAAGAACCTTTAGTGAAATAAGAAGACGAATCTCCATAGTAAATGCAGCATTCAATGAAAACATTTCAGGTGTACGGGTGGTACAAAGTCTTAATAGACAAGAAAGGAATCTTGAGATATTTGATGAGAAAAATACAGCCCACCGCTGGTCCAATGTAATTGCAGGGAGATATGCAGCAGGTTTGTTGCCGGCCGTTGATATTCTCACAGCAGTGGCCATCGGGCTTGCGCTGTTTTTCGGCGCCAAATTTGTTGGATTAGAAGAGGGTCAATTGCTCCCGGGGGTGTTGGTGGCCTTTGTCATGTATGTACAAAGATTCTTTGATCCGATTCGTAATTTGACGCAACAATACACCCAGCTGCAACGTTCTATGGCGTCGGGGGCAAGGATTTTTGATTTGATGGATACGGAGCCTGAACTTGTAGACATTGAAGATGCGATTGAAATGCCCGAAATAAAAGGGGATGTTGAGTTCAAGAATGTCCGATTTAGGTACGTAGAAGGGGAAGAGGTATTGAAAGGTATAAATCTAAGTGTAAATGCGGGGGAAACCGTTGCTGTTGTGGGCCCGACTGGAGCGGGGAAAACAAGTATTGTTTCTATCTTGTCTAGATTCTACCCAGTGCACCGCGACGAGGGGGAAATATTAATAGATGGTATTGATATCAGGGATGTTAAACGAAGCTCTGTTGTGGGACAGATGAGCATGGTTTTGCAGGAACCATATTTGTTTTCTGGCACAGTGATGGAAAATATTAAATATAATCACGTAAATGCGACCGATAAAAAAGCTATATCTTCAGCGAAGGTAGTTGGAGCCCACGAATTTATTATGCAACTTCGAGACGGATATGGCACATATTTGTCAGAAAGAGGGGCAAATATAAGTTTGGGCCAGCGCCAATTAATAAGTTTTGCGAGAGCCATCGTCGATGACCCCAAGATACTCATTCTAGATGAGGCTACTGCAAGTATAGATAGCCATACTGAATTAGTTATTCAGACAGCGTTAAGAAATGTCTTAGAAGGACGTACCGCTATAGTCATAGCTCATCGATTATCCACGATACGAGGAGCAGATAAAATAGTGGTGTTAGAGTCAGGTGAGGTGGTTGAGGTAGGGGATCACCAAAAATTAATGGATAAAGACGGCCTCTACGCTCATCTCTACAACATGAATTTTCAGTCGATTGAGGATTTATAGTAAGGTAAAAGCTCCTTAAGTAACGCTTGTGCCTAGCCCGATTTGGAGTTTAATGCTTGTAAGCGTAGAAGAATTTATACTTTCCTTAAAGGTAGCTAGGTTATCTACCGTGACCCCTTCCAGGGTTCCTCATTCAGTACCTATCTGCTTTGCTTTGTCTGGTAACGACACGATCTATACTCCAATTGATGCAAAGCCAAAAAAGAATAAAAGCAAACCCCTTAAAAGAATTATCAACATAGCAAGTAACGATGAAGTTGTCGTTTTATTTGACAGATATTCAGAAAATTGGACTGAGTTGGCATATGTGATGGCTAAAGGTAAGGCTAAAGTTGTCAGTGATGAGCAGGAAAACCTACTAGCCGCGAAATTACTTGAGAATCGATACATACAATATCGGGATCAAAATTATCTTCCCAGGGGGGCAACGATTATTGGCATCAGAGTCTACGACTATATCTCCTGGGGGAATCTTTAAAAAATATATTATGGTGTTTATTTTCATAAAAATGCCCCCGTGGTATCTATTTTTCTTATAGTGGACATATAATCACTACAACTTGTTAGTGTTTTTGAATTTACGAAAAAGAAATATTTAAATAACAGTCTATGAGAATTTATTTTTGTCCCGAGTGTGGCGGTTACTCGTTAGGGCCAGCAACCTCCTGTGATGAATGCCAGACAGACTTGCCAGAAGACTCCTGGGCAGAGATAACTGAGGAAGAACTTCAACAGCTGGAATACGTAGAAGATTTTGATCTTCCTCATGGCATATCAACTTGGGAGTACGATGTGGTGAGGCTGAAAACCGATACAGAAGAAGGCGGACTACGCTACACAACGAGTCTTCTAAAGCGTATGGGAGACAAGGGTTGGGAATTGGTGAACATCACTCCGCTTGGTGACGAGAATGGTCCACGATACGGTATTTTTAAACGAATATGGGATCAAGGCCATGGTGATGAAGATGATTCATAGGCATTGTAGATAAGTTTTATAGGCCGACATTATTTCCTGGTCATAAGGGAATGGGAGTTTAGGTACTTCGTCCAATTTGCACCACTTTATTTCGCTTACCTCTTCAGCGGCCGTGGCTGTACCTGATTTGTGAGTTGCCACATATACATGGACTACAACCGGTCCCTTCCCTGAAAATACCCCTAGGTAGTGACATGGACTGGCACAAATTGTTGTTTCTTCGAAGATTTCTCGAACTAAAGCATTTTCGATAGATTCTCCGCGATCTACATAGCCTGACGGCAGACTCCATTTTCCTAAATGGGGTTCTATGGCTCGCCTTATTAGCAATATTTTTTTGTTTAATGGAACTATCGCCACCACTGCGACTTTAGGGTCTATATATTTGAAAGCATTACAGGCCTCGCAAAATGGTCTCACCTTGCTGCGATCGTATTTTCTCACCAAATGTGTACCGCAAAGTTGGCAGTACTTAATTTGTTCAACCATATTTACTGAAAAGTCCCCATATTTTGAAAATATGAGCCAATATTTAGTACCTCTGTATAATTTCAAAGTATAAGACTTGAAATTTTACTGTAAAGAACCAAGGGTAATGTTGAAAGATTTATGAATATAGAAAATCTTTTAGAAAAAACACTTACAAAACCTCAGTACAAAGCGATAAAAATACTGGGAGATCAATTTCATAAAACGGGGACACGTGCTTTTTTGGTTGGGGGAACCATAAGGGATTTGCTTCTGGAAAGGGAAGTCTCTGATATTGACATTATTGTGGAATCAGATCCTTGGAACCTAGTGCATAAGTTTGATCCTAAATATCAAATAGAAGTGATTTCTAATTCCCAGTTCAACACCTGCAAGATAAAATTTTTGGGCCAAGCAGTGGATCTCGCGATGGCTAGGAAAGAGGTGTACCCAGCTTCGGGTGCGTTACCTGAAGTAACTTCATCCTCCATTGAAGAGGATTTGGGGAGGAGAGATTTTTCAATAAATGCTTTGGCAGCTTGTATTAACCCTCCAAACTGGGGGGAAGTACTTGATTTAAATAGGGGGTTACAGGACTTACAATCAAAACATGTAAGGATCTTGCATGCTGGATCTTTTAAAGATGACCCAACCCGTATATTTAGGTGCATGCGGTATTCCGGGAGGCTGGGTTTTGCTCTTGAAGATGACACGAAAACCCAATTATTGAACGACTTAACGTATCTAACCCTGTTAAGTGGAGTACGTATAACCAACGAATTAGTAAAGATTTTTTCTGAAAAGAGCTTAAACTCTATTTTGGATCTAATGGATCAATTTAAAGTTTTGGAGCATATTCACTCTGGATTTCCGAAAGGGTCAGAGTTTTCCAAGAGAAAAAAACTTCTTAAAGATATCAGGATTCCTACCCCAGAATTTGTTTTCTACGTACTGATTTCATTAATTGAATCCGATCAAAGATTGGATTTAATTAAAAGACTTGATTTAGGAAATAAATTGTCAAAGTTTGGGACAGATTTAAACTGCATCGAACTTCTCGAAGTAAGTTCGTCGCGCAGCGAGATTTTCAAACAGCTCACAGAGGTCTCGGAAATTGCAATATCAGTGGCTGAGGCATATGTCTCGAAAGAGCTTAGAAGCAATTTAAAACTATTTGTGAATGAACTAAAAACTATTAGTTTATGCATCGACGGCGAAGACCTTATGGGTATTGGCATACCTCAGGGCCCCAAGATCGGGGATATCTTATCAAAAATTCTTACGCATATGATTGACTCTGGGCCTAAGTCCAAATCTGGTCAGATTCGTATGGCTAAGAAGTTTTTTTGCGATTCCTAACCCAAAGATGCCCCTGACACCCCTGGTTCTGTCATGGATTCCGGGTCAAGTATTTTTTGCAATTCTTGTTTACTCAAATCCGTTTCAACAAGAGCCACTTCCATGATAGTCTGACCCGTCTGTTGGGCTTTATGTGCCAATTCTGCAGATTTATCATATCCAATATGTGGGACTAAAGTAGTCACTATAGCGAGACCTTTTTCAACCATTTCAGGACCTTTTGAGGTTGAGTTAAGTCCGTCAATACATTGGGCAGCTAAGTTTGACGACGCCGTTGCTAAGAGGTCAATAGATTGTAAAAGGTTATAGGCTGCCACAGGCATCATTACGTTGATTTCAAAATTTCCTGATTGGCCAGCTATTGCGACGGTGGTGTCGTTTCCTATAACCTGGGCTGACACTTGGCACACTGACTCAGGTATGACGGGGTTCACTTTACCTGGCATTATAGAACTGCCTGGTTGTACTTCAGGGAGTTCAATTTCACCAAATCCTCCCCGAGGTCCTGAGCCCATCCATCTCACATCGTTGGCTATTTTCATCAAACTCACCGCGATTGTTTTCATCGCACCACTGGCTTCTACTATATTATCTAAGGTACTTTGAGCTTGAAAATGATTGGATGTTTCTCTGATTTCTACCCCAGATGCTCTTGTTAATTTTTCACAGACTTTTTTGGCAAACTCTGGATGTGTGTTTACTCCTGTACCAACTGCTGTGCCCCCTAAGGCGACTTCCCCGAGCTCTTGAACCGCATGTTCTGCCCGGCGAATGCCTCTATTTACTTGTCCTGCATGTCCGGAAAACTCTTGACCAAGGCGAACAGGGGTCGCGTCCTGCAGATGTGTTCTTCCAGTTTTAATTATCGGCATGAATTCTTGGGATTTGACATTGAGGGAGGTCGATAATTTTTTTAAAGATGGAATTAAATTATTTGTTATAGCTTTGGCGGCAGCCAAATGTATCGATGTTGGTATGACATCGTTCGAAGATTGACCGGTATTTACGTGGTCGTTAGGGTGAACGGGATTTCGAGAACCCAATTCACCGCCTAGTATTTCAATTGCCCTATTTGAAATTACTTCATTGGCATTCATATTTGTGGAAGTTCCCGAACCGGTTTGAAATATGTCCACGACAAACTGGTCATCAAATTTGCCTTCCGATACCTCTGTCGCAGATTTTATGATTGCCTCTCCCAATTTTGAATCTAACAATCCGAGTTCAATATTCGTTTCGGCGGCAGCTAGTTTGACCATCGATATTGCTTCAATAAAAGAACGGGAGAAACGTAGATCACTTATTGGAAAATTGAGTACCGCTCTCATTGTGTTAGCGCCATAATATGCTTCCGAGGGCACTTGGAATTCTCCCATGGAGTCTCGTTCTTTTCTAAATGTTTGGTTCTCTGACAATTGAATACTCCAAAGTTCACCGGTTGAAATTTTAGACACCTATTTCTTAATTCCCACAAGATTATTAAGAAAATGACAATTCGCTAACCTCTGCATACCCATATTAACTTATAAAGTTTCCTTAATAAATTCGCAGCTCAACTTTCCGACTAAATCACGATGTTCTCTGAAAAAATGGTCTGCTCCGGTTACCACCTCTGTTCTCTTTGGTTCTGACATTCTGTTAGCTAAAAACTTAAATTGTCCGAGAGTAAAATCGTGATCCCTGTCACCAAGTATCAGCAATTTTGGTTGAGTTATTTGGACAGTACCATATTGGGCAAACTTATTTTGTGGGCATGCAATTGACACAAGAGATTTAATTAAATTGGTCCTGAGGGATGATTCTAATGCCATCCAGGCCCCGAAAGAATATCCAATAATTCCTAGACGGCTGCCGTCGATTTTCGGGTTAGAACTTATCAGATTAACTACCGCCTCTGTATCTATCATTTCATTGGTGCCATCACCACTTTCTCCGCTACTCATTCCCACGCCTCTTTGGTTAAATCGTAAGGTAGCTATTTCATTACTTAATAAATAGCTGGAAATTTGGTTTATCAAACCATCGAACATATTACCCCCATATTGTGGATGTGGATGGCAAAGGATAACGCAAGGAGGTCTTTTGACTTGGTTTGGAGTTTCCAAAAGGGATTCAAGTTCGGAGGTTCCGGTTGATAATGTCGTTAATTCTTTGGTTGTATCAGTCATATAACTACCCCGGGAAATTGATAATGGTCAAAAACGGTGAACAATTCAAAGTTAAGAACAAGCATAAGTATAGTAATTAACAAAAGCCGTTGCTAGAATCAATAGGTGAAAGTAAAAGTCAGAATCAATTTACCTTAGGTGAAAGTTATATGACGAAAGTTGATCTTAGAAGCGATACAGTTACCCATCCATCCCCAGAAATGCGGGAAGCCATATCCCAGGCGGAAATCGGCGATGATGTCTTTAATGATGATCCTTCGGTTAATAAACTGGAAGAAATGGCGGCGGCGAAAGTAGGTAAAGAGGCATCGGTATTTGTAGCCAGTGGGACAATGGGCAACTTGATTTCTGTATTGTCTCATTGTGGGCGAGGTGATGAAATAATCCTCGGCGACAAGTCACATATCTTCCGTTCGGAAGCAGGCGGAGCCGCAGCTCTTGGAGGGGTTTCCTATCATACGGTGAAAAATGATGCTCGGGGTATGCTTGATCCTTCAGAAGTGGAAGAGGCTATAAGGGACTCAGCGAATAATCATAATCCTCACACCGCAGTTATAACTATTGAGAACACACAAAACAACTGTGGAGGTAGGGTACTTACTCCGCAAGATACCAAATTGATCGCAGATGTGGCTCATAATCATGAGTTGCCGCTTCATGTCGACGGGGCCAGGATATTCAATGCGGCAGTCAAATTGGAAACCCCTGTTGATGAAATGTTGAAGGAAGCGGACACAGTGAGTTTTTGTTTGTCAAAGGGACTTAGTTGTCCTGTAGGCTCAATCGTGGCAGGAACATATGAATTCGTTGAAGAGGCTAGAAGATGGAGGAAAATGGTGGGTGGTGGGATGAGGCAAGCCGGCTTTCTCGCTGCGGCCGGTATAGTTGCTTTGGATCAGATGGTTGATCGTTTGGCTGAGGACCATGCCAACGCAAAAAAACTGGCAGAAGGGTTATCTAAGATAGATGGTGTAACGATAGACCCTGACTCGGTTGATACGAATTTAGTTTTCTTTGAAGTCGAACACCCTAATAAGAATGAATTGATGAAAAAGTTAGAGTCGAATGGAATAAAAGGAGCTTCACCGTATTCCCGGTGGAGATTCGTGACCCACTACGGAGTGGATTCCGAAGATATAGATTATGTTTTAGAAGTTATGGCTAATGCTATGACATCATGACCTTATAGGCTGTTCCGGCATCACACCAGTGCTTTTTATTTTGACCCTATAGCGTTACCAGGCGCGGTTTACTTATGCTATCCCTGTTTAAAAATCTGACTTTTCGTCGTTTTTTCTATGGTCTCTTGTTCGACGACGCCGCCATGATGGTAAGTCCTATGCTCCAAGGTTGGATTGTTTTAATTCAGACGGATTCTGCGTTCTGGGTTGGGGCTACTGCCGGAGTCTCAGGGGTTGGGATGACATTATTCAGCCCCCTGGCCGGAGTTTTAATAGACCGCTACAACAGAAAAATATTGTTGTTGGCTACACAAGCTATTCAAATAGTTCTAGTCGCCATTTTGGGGATAGCGGCTTTTTATGAACTACTAGAGGTATGGCACGTGTTGGGGTATGGGTTCTGTGCAGGGGCATTCCATGCTGTAAGGCTTCCTTGCAAAATGGCTATGACTTTAGATTTAGTAGGCCCCAAAAATCTCCTTAAGGGAACTGCAGCTAACTTCTTTTCTATGACAGTTATGGGAGTTTTAGCACCGTTGGCAGGGGGATGGCTTATCGATCGGGAAATTTATTTAGGATTTGCCTTAATGCTCATATCCTTGCTTATATCAAGTTCAATTTTCTTAAATCTCAAGAATATAGAATCTCCCGAAATATCTGGCTCTTCTCATCTGCAGGATTTAGTTTATGGTGCTAAATATGTTGTCAATAATTCAATAATTCGATCTTTGATACTTGCAATACTAGTCACGGAAATATTTGGATGGGCAGTTGAATCGATGTTGCCAGTAATCGCAAGAGATGAACTTGGATTAGATGCCCGAGGATTAGGGGTTCTCATGTCAGTAGGGGCGTTAGGAGCCGCAATATCTACGGTAATCATGACTGCGATGCCAGATGTAGAAAATAAGGGGAAGCTGGTGATTTATGGACTGTTTGGATTTGGTTTTGGATTAATCGCATTTGCATTTTCAGATATTTTGCTTCTATCAATGATTTTGTTGGCTCTTGCTTATGGCTCAGGAGTGATTTATGAAAGTGGTCTGTCGACACTACTTCAGATTTCGGTTCCAGATGAGATGCGCGGAAGAGTGCTAAGTTTTCAATCTCTATGCTGGGGGTTTAGCGGGGCTGCAGGATTCCACGCAGGAGCGATTGCTGCCATATTAGGCGCTCCGATTGCAGTCGCGGCAGGTGGTGTGGTGGTCGTATCTAATGGCATCCGAATAGCTAAAAATATTATATCCATTGGAGCCAAGGCGGTTTTGGGAAAGTGATCAATCGTTATTCCTTGTATTCTTCTTTCCACCATTTGTTTAGCCGTTCTGCTATAAATTTTTCATAACCCAAATTTCCCGGCAAATAAAATTCCTTGGTCCCAAGATTTCCAGGAAGGTTTTCTGTTCTGACAAAATGGTCTGGATAATCGTGGGCATACCTGTAACCTTGGCCGTATTTTTCCTGTGACATTAAATCAGTCACAGGATTGCGTAAATGAAGTGGAACTGGATTTTCTCCTGAAGATTTAATTTCGGACATTGCAGAATTTATCGCTTTATAGGCAGAATTACTTTTAGGAGCGGAGGCTAGGTATATTGTGGCCTCTGATAGTATGATCCGAGCTTCCGGCATTCCCACGAAATGGGCAGCCTGTTGAGCTGAAACAGCGATTGTTAGTGCTCTGGGATCAGCTAATCCTATGTCCTCACTCGCCAATATAACAAGCCTTCTAGCTATGAACATGAGATCTTCCCCGGCCAAGAGCAGCCTGGCTAACCAATAAACAGAAGCATCAGGGTCTGAGGCTCGGACGGATTTTATAAACGCCGATATTGTGTCAAAATGTTTGTCTCCCGCTTTATCATGCGGGAGAGCTTTGGTTTCTATCACCTCATCCAATAATGATTTACTTATTAGTATTTTATTGCCTTGGATATCGGCGGAGTCTGCTGCCAGTTCTAACGTGTTCAACGCCCATCTGGCATCCCCACTGGACAATGTAGCTATATCTTGGAGCACGCCCTCTTCAATGGAAAGATTTCTCTTTTCTAAACCTTTCTCGGAATCGTTCAGAGCATTGGTTAATATGCGGACAATGTCTTTCCTTTCCAGGCCATTTAATGTGAAGACTCTACATCGTGATAAAAGTGGAGAAATTATTTCGAATGACGGATTTTCTGTGGTGGCACCTATGAAAGTGACAGTGCCATCTTCGACATGTGGCAGTATTGCATCTTGTTGGGCTTTATTAAATCGATGAATTTCGTCAATAAAAAGAGCAGTCCTTTGCCCCGACATCCCTAGTCGGGATTTAGATTCAGCAATTAATTTTCTCAACTCAGATACCCCAGAAGTGACCGCACTGATTGTCTCGAGATGGAAATTCGAAGTTGAAGTTATAAGGTTTGCTAGGGAGGTTTTGCCGGTCCCCGGTGGCCCCCACAAAATAAACGAAGGGATTCGTCCTGCGTCGATACTTCTCCGAAGAGGGCTATTTTTGCCAGTTAAATGAGCCTGACCAACTATGTCGTCAAGAGTGGTCGGCCGCATTCTTGCCGCCAAAGGGGCGCTATTGGACAAGTGCCGGTTCGCCTCAAAATCAAACATGTTCATCGTTATAGCCTTGATGGATGTGTAAAAATGGTTTGGCTCACGTAATGCAATAGTGTACAAGAATCAGCGATTCATTGATTGGAGAGTAAGATGCAGAAATACTCGATTTGTGGCAGATGTAAAGAAACGATAAACGGCTCTACTTATTTGGTGAGTCCAGACGGAGAACCTGAACATCGCCATTTTCGGTGTCTTTTGGTGTATTTCCCAATGTTGAAACGCTCTCTTATGGCCGCCAGTTTGGTAGGAACAATTTTGATTTTATTGAACCAAGGAGACTTCATATTCACCGGCGACTTTTATAAAGGGTTAATTTGGAAAGTGCCGTTGACATACCTGGTGCCATTTTGTGTTGCCACGTGGGGGGCTGTCACAAATTGCGAGTCTGATTAAGATTAGAGAGATGATACGAGCACTGCTATTGTGGCTCCCGGACCTCCTTCGGCAGGTGGCGCAGGGTAATAGCTTTCAACATCCGGATGCACGTTTAGGAGCTCATGAACCGCTCTCCTCATATCGCCACTGCCGGTTCGCCCATGAATTACTCTGATCTCTTTCATGCCAGCATTCGTAGCATCTTTGATATAAGACTCTAATCTTTGAATGGCAGGTATTACTTTATCCTTTCGTAAATGGATTTCACTTGGAACAGACAATTTTTTGAAAAGAGTAGATTCCTGGGGATTTTGATAGGGCATCTAATTTTTTAGGCTATGTGCTATGGAGGCTATTAGAGTCTCATCGTCATTTTGTAGTACGGTCCGAAGATCAAATATGACCGTGTCGTCTTCGATTCTAGGAACTATAGGGCTGCTTCCAGTTCTAATTTTCAGTGCAAATTGTTCAGGATTATTTACCTTTAGTTGAATTCCAAATGAATCCATCGTTTCTCCCGGCAAACTGCCACCACCGATCGTCGACTTTGTTCCAATTACTTCTAGCGAATACAGGTCACTTTTAGGGATTTTGGTAGATACATTGTGAGCTCTTTTACGGAGATCATCCAATCCAGCCGATATCATTTGCCAGACGGGAATTTTATTTTGAGCCTCTTCCTTAAGGTAGTGAATCAACGTGGCAGTCAATGCCGCCAAATTCATTTTGTCTATTCTAAAAGCTCTGGCTAAAGGATGATTCGATAATTTCTCAATATAGATTTTCCTTCCAATAATTATTCCTGCTTGAGGCCCACCTAATAATTTGTCCCCTGAAAAGAAGCATAAATCAGCTCCAGCAGCTATGCTTTCCTGAGGTCGTGGTTCTGGTGCTAGCCCATATTTGGTTGTATCCAATAAGGAGCCGCTACCCACATCGTGTAGAACAGGAATTTCCCCTCTGGCCCCCAGGTTTGAAAGGTCTGAAATTGAAGGCGCTGCAGTGAAGCCAATTATCTTGAAATTGCTCGCGTGTATAGAAAGAATTGCTCCAGTTTCTTCATTTAATTCACTTTCGTAATCCCTCACATAGGTTCTGTTAGTGGTGCCGACTTCAGCCAGAGTTACACCACTTTGCTTTAAAATATCTGGTATTCGGAAACCGCCACCAATCTCCACAGCCTCAGATCGTGAAACTATTACCTCTTTTCCTAACGCCAATGCTGAAAGCCCAAGCATTAAAGCCGCAGCATTATTATTGACCACAAACCCTGCCTCAGCTCCGGTCAGACTAGATAGCAATTGGGAAATTCTCGCTTGCCTAGATCCTCGCTTTCCAGAATCTAGTTCTAGTTCCAAATCGCTGTAGGTTTTAGAAGAATCAATCGCTGCCTCCATACTTTCAGTACTTAAGGGAGCACGCCCGAGGTTAGTATGAATAACTACACCGGTCGCATTTATAACGTTTCTGGGCCAATTGGACCAGTTTCTCTCTATGTGATCCGAGACCTGGTTCGATATTTCCAATACTGTTGGAATTTCTGATTTACTATCAATAGTTGACCTTATCTGACTCAGTTGTTGTCTTATCAGAGCTGTTACGGCTTCCGTCGAGAAACCGGTCATCAATTCCGAAATTCGCGTGTCTGAAAGCACGGAACTCATGCTTGGGATTTGCCGCAGTTTTTCTCGCATTTTTTTTGAGCCTGTTTGATCAGTTAGCCTCCTATTATATATTGTTAAGGGAATCGACTCCTGATCCTTCAATTTTTCCCGATAACGTGGTTTTAATTGACCCTCGAAAATCTCCTCCTGTAGAATGACTAAATGACTTTTTCCTAGACGAGGTAATATGCTTAGTATTGGTCTTACCGGAGGGATTGGGACTGGCAAGTCGCTAGTTTCCAATTTACTGAATGATTTTGGTGCAACGGTGGTGAACGCCGATTTGCTCGGTCATGAAGCATACCTTCCAGGGACGATTGGGTTTGATTTGGTTGTTGACGCGTTCGGAAATAAGATAGTGGGAGATGATGGTACCGTCGACAGGAAGAAACTCGGCCCCATAGTTTTCTCCAGCCCCGAAAATATGGCAAAGCTAAATTCGATCATGCACCCATTGATCCACGATATGATCCAGGCACAGTTGACCGAATACTCTTCCAACGGAACCGATGTGGTCGTCGTGGAAGCTGCAGTGCTGATGGAAGCCAACTGGGAGGCCCTTTTTGATGAAATATGGGTCGTCACCTCAGAAAGAGAAACAGTAATTGAAAGATTGCAGGGGAGAAATTCTCTGACTAGGGAGGACGCGATTGCTAGAATAGATTCTCAAATGTCACAAGAGGAAAGAATAGAGCATTCACATGTTGTTGTAGTCAACGATGGAACGACAGGCGACTTAGCAGACAATGCAAAAAAAATTTGGAACACTAGAGTAGTTAATAATTAGGAGTGGAATAGCTGCATATGACAACTCAATCACTATATAAAAGTTTCATTATTGAAGAATATCAATTAGATGTAGAGCCGTACTACGTGCCAATTCAGGATGAGGTGGAATTGTTTGAGGCAGCTTATAAACAAAAGCTCCCCCTCATATTCAAAGGACCCACTGGATGTGGGAAAACTAGGTTTGTAGAATATATGTCATATAAACTTGGCGCAGAATTGACCAAGGTTACGAAGAATGATGCGGATGATTCGGCTGTGAATTTGCCTCTGGTCACAATAGCTTGCCATGAAGACCTCACCGGAAGCGATCTCGTTGGGAGATACTTATTGGAAGGAGATCGGACCGTCTGGCTTGATGGCCCGTTGACTAGGGCTGTAAAGGCGGGAGGAATCTGCTATCTGGACGAAGTAGTGGAGGCTAGGAAAGACACTACAGTCTTGATACACCCATTGACCGACCATCGAAGAATCTTGCCTATCGAAAAAAGAGGAGAGCTTTTGCAGGCTGCCGACGGGTTCTTGCTAATTTTATCCTATAACCCTGGGTACCAAAGCGCTCTAAAAGACTTGAAGCATAGCACTAGGCAAAGGTTTGTTTCCATTGAGTTTGATTACCCACCGATTGATTTAGAGGCCCAAATTGTGGAGCATGAAGCGGGCGTGGATAAGGATACAGCTTACCAACTTGCCAAATTAGGAGAAAAAGTAAGGAACTTAAAGGAGCATGGGCTCGGCGAAGGAGCAAGTACGAGACTTCTGATATATGCTGGCCAGCTTATGGCTCAAGGTATTGCGCCTCGTAGGGCCTGCCAAGTATCAGTTAATTGGGCAATTACAGATGACCATTCTTTACAGCAGAGTATTACAGAGATAATTTCCTCAATCTTTGAGTAAATCCTCAGTGACATTATCACCCGCTTATATAAAAGATAGATTGAATGGAATAGAAGAACTGAAAAGTCCTTCCACAAATCACATACCGGCGGGTGTGCTGGTGCTGCTTTTTGACAGGGATGGTGAATATTGGGTGATTTTAAATAAGAGAACCCAAAAAGTCGAACACCATAAAGGGGAAATTTGTTTTCCTGGGGGTAGGAAGGATAGGTTGGATAAAGATTTGACTGAGACTGCCTTAAGAGAAACTTGGGAAGAAATGGGTGTCGACCCAAGCAATGTCTCAGTTTTAGGAATTCTGGGCAAAACTGAGACTACAACAGGATATGAAATAACCCCTACAGTCGGGCTAATATCCTACCCATATCAATTTAATATCCATAACGACGAAGTAGAAGAAGTCATAGAGATGCCATTGTCCTGTCTCTTTTTGAAAGATACCAGGAGATATGAGGCAAAATTACTAGAAGGTGAAGTAATCGTGCAGCCGGCTTTCCATTATGAAAATAATATGATTTTTGGTGCGACAGCTAGGATTCTTAGTAATTTTGCCTGTCTCATTGATTCAAGAAATTTGAAGGAGCCTGCGTGACTGATAAATTAAAAGTACTAGAAAATTTACTGCCAGAGCTAGAAAAGTTTCCAGCTCCTGTAAAGGATAATTTCAATAAAGCCATTGTTGAAATGCCTGATGCCCTTTCTGACGAGCAAGCATCAGATTGGTTAAAAAGAGGGATTGGTATAGCAGGGCAAACAGTGCGTTCATGGGAGGCAGCTGCTCACTTTTTTCAAGTAAGCCCTAATGTGATTTCTTCAATGCCATACAGTTATTTTGTACGATGGATGGAGTGCGGCGCTACACTGTGTGAGGAATCTCCGACCTTGGCGGCTGCATATTTTGAAGCAAGCCCCGCAACGATGAGTAAATTACGCTCTCGCCATATAGAAAGTTGGGCGGGTTTGGGAGACGGGCTATATAAAGGGACTTGGAAATCCAGCACTTTGGCGTG
Source organism: Dehalococcoidia bacterium UBA6495 (assembly GCA_002435305.1). Classification (GTDB taxonomy): domain Bacteria; phylum Chloroflexota; class Dehalococcoidia; order Lucifugimonadales; family UBA826; genus UBA11996. The sequence goes on along the minus strand of DJMH01000071.1, from coordinate 20,119 downwards.
CAGATTTTTTGCTGAGAGTTCGACCTTGTTAGAAAGCCTTTCTTTTCAACAACTAGAGAATTTCGCAAACTTTTTGGACGCTCTTTCCCATCGGTCCTATGACTTGTCCTCGGAATGTTTGACATTGGGTGAACAGATCTTTCCATTAGTCGGCGATGATAAGGATGCCTTTCTGTCATTAGCCACCACCTTAGTTGACACTGGCTGGCGGGAGGTTAAAAGTTTTTTCGAGGCTGGGGCAAAGGCACTTCCTAAGATTCATCCAGAAGAAAGGATGAGATTTTTAAAACTGGCTGAAAGCTTGGTAAATAATGGGGGAACCAACATACCAGGAACCATGTTAGACATATCTCAGTCACTATCCTTATTAGAAGAGGATCATCACTACATAGTTCTCGGGTTTGCGGAGACCCTTCTCGATGAAGAGCCTTTAGCAATGCCTGAATTCATAAAATCAGCACCCATAGTTTTGGAGAAGCTTACGATACTTCAGTTGGGCCGTTGGTATCAGGAAGGCGTGAATACCCTATCGCAAAACAAAGATGGAGGCCTAGCCTTTTTTAAAATCGAATCTTCCCACTCTGAGGCCGTAATTGAGACATTATCGTCCGGTATAGAGCTTGATAGAATTAAACCTGTCATGGAAATGTACTGCAGGGCCCTAGCTGGTGCTGAAGTTAAATTATCCCCAACTGATGCACTGGTTGAAAAAAACATTGGTTGGGTTTCCAACGAGTCGCCTACCACAGAAGGATCTACCGTATTTGTTCCCACTTTGGTTGATAGATATGGGACCAAGGAAGAAAATTATGCTTGGTTCAAAGTAGTTTCTACTCATCAAGTAGCCCATTTGGAATTTGGTAGCTTCATATTTGAATTTGAAAGACCGTCGGGGCTTTTTGAAAACCTTCGCCTGGACCTAGAAGCAAGAAGGATAGAGACCCTAAGAGAAAACCAAAATAATGGACCTGCTTTCGGTGAGGATGTGGCTGACTCGGATTCTCCTGGCAATGAATTGAGTGAATCACACACAGGATTGGAGAGAGCTTGGCTAACAGACATGCAAAGATTTTTTGATCTGTTTGAGGATCGGAAATTGTCTCTTGATATTTTTACAGTGGTGGAGGATGGACGTCTTGACGCAAGGGTTAAAAACGAATACCCCGGGATTAAATCTTCATATACCCAGGTTCAAAGTGATTCGCATGAAAATCGACCTGATATAAAGGAACTTCCAGCCCGGGAGGCCATGGTTGAATTTATGGTGAGACTGAGCCTCCAACAATATGAGGGGGTCCTCGCACCATCAAAATACAACAAAGAAGCTTCTCAGGTAGCACAAATTGCTCGTAGAGTTTTGGTGCCTGATGCAACTGTTGAGGATACCGCGGAGGCAACCTTAAGGATATACGCGATCATTTCTGCCATCCCGAACGAAGAAATACCTCCTGATGACTGGAGCGATATGGACTTTGATGAAGAGGATGATGAAGATTATGTTGATCCTGAGGATATGGAGAACCTTTTACAACAGATAGGTATGGGCATGGAAATGGAACTCCGCCCTGAAGGTGAAGAAGAATACGAATCCATCCAAGAAGTGGAATACCGTGGAGACTTCAAACCTGAATTGGCTCAGTTGATGACCGAGTTAAGAATGCAACAGCAAGACGAAATGGGCCAAGCTCAGGGAGAACCTTTGACACAAGAACAGCTCCAAGAACTTTTGGAGAATAGCGCCGAACTCGATTTACAGGCGACGCAAGGTGAAATTCAAGAATCAAGCGGGATGTTTGCAGATAATATTATGAAGGAAGCTGGGGCTAATATGCCCCAATCTCCTGACGACTCGCAAGGACCCTTTGTTCATGTAGATGAAGAGGGAGGAGAATTGGAACCACCTGAACCCGAGACATTTGTCTACGACGAATGGGACTTTAGGGCGGAAGATTACAAACCTAGATGGTGTGTAGTGAGGCAAAAGATGATGCAGGAGGGTGAGCCAGCATACTTCGGAGCAACTCTGAACGAATATAGTACCTTAGTCACTAGGATCCGCAGACAATTTGAGATGATGGTCCCTGAAATGTTTAGGAAAGAAAGAAAGTTAATAGACGGGGAAGATATAGATATTGATGATGTCATAGAGAATATGGTGGACATAAAAACCGGATCCAGCCCAGATGAAAAATTTTATTGGCGACGAAATAAAGTCCAACGTGATGTGGCGGTCGCTTTCCTTTTGGATACCAGTGCCTCTACGGCAGAGGCCATAGATGAAGGCAAAAACAAACAAGATGACTGGGACGCTCCTGATGATCCGGTCGAATATATGGTTTGGCTGAGAACTAGGCGTGGGGAGCAGATGAGAAGATCCTATAAAAGAATCATTGACATGGAAAAAGAATCTATGGTGCTTCTCATAAATGCTTTGGAGGCAATAGGAGATACCTACGGGATATATGGTTTTTCTGGATATGGAAGGGAGAATGTAGAGTTTTATACCATAAAAGATCTTCACGAGAATTTTTCAGAGAAAGTCAAACGTAGGATTGACCGAATCGCTCCTCTGCATGCAACAAGAATGGGCCCGGCAATTAGGCATGCAACATACAAATTGGATAACACTGACGCAAGGACAAAAATACTGTTCTTGATTAGTGATGGTCGCCCTCAGGATCGTGGCTACAGTAGGGAAGGGGTGGAAAAAGAATATGCTGTCCATGACACAAAAAAGGCGTTGGATGAAGCGAAAATGCAGGGAATTAACTCTTTTTGCCTGACTGTTGATAAGAATGGACATGATTACTTGAAGACAATGTGTTCTGATATGGGGTATGAAATATTGGACGACATTAATGATTTACCGGAACGCTTGTTGGTTCTGTACCGGCGATTGACTATGTAGATATATGTGACTGCCCAAGTTACTAAGGCCAATACCTATGTCATAATCTGGTAACTCTAGGCTAGCAGCGGAGGCATTTGAACGTTTCAGAATTCGCCTTAGACCTAAAAGATCGTGGTAATATCATGTCCCGTGTTTGGTAAGGTTGAACCCAACCTAATATTTAAAAATTGATTTTCTGTGTTTATTGAGGGAGGAAATCTATGTCGGAGGCTTCAAGGTTGCTAAACCTGAAAAAACTTGGTCAGTCAGTTTGGTATGACAATATAAGTAGGGAACTTCTTTTGTCTGGCGGCTTGAAAGAGATATTAGGTTGGGGAGTTGTTGGTCTGACATCCAACCCTAGTATATTTGAGAAAGCTATTTCGTCTTCAAATATATACGATTCTGATATACAAAGTATGAAGGATAGAAAATATTCTGACATAGAAGTATTTGAAAAACTGGCAATTGAAGACATACAAAACGCCGCTGATCTTCTGTCCGATACATATAGATCAACTGAAGGTCAAAATGGTTATGTTTCCCTAGAAGTAAACCCACATCTAGCAAATGATACAAAGGGCACTATAGGCGAGGCTAAAAGGCTATATTCTGAAGTTGACCGCCAAAATCTGATGATAAAGGTGCCTGCCACTAAAGCTGGGATTCCAGCCATACATGAATTGATATCCGTTGGCATTAGCGTCAATGTGACCTTAATATTTTCCGTAAAAATGTATGATTTAGTTAGAGAGGCTTATATCAGCGGCCTTGAGCAGTTTCATAAAAATACGACCGACCTTTCTAAAGTCACTTCAGTGGCTTCTTTTTTTGTTAGCAGGGTAGATACGGCCGTCGATAAAAAATTACTCGAAGGTGGATTCGTATCTGAGGAATTTTCAGGTCGTGCAGGAATCGCAAATGCCAAGATAGCTTATGGCGAATTTGAGAAAACCTTTTCCTCGGGACGATACCTCAAACTTCGGGATGCAGGCGCCAAAATTCAGAGACCTCTATGGGCTAGTACCAGTATGAAGAATCCAGAGATGCGAGATGTTTTATATGTTGAAAATTTAATAGGTCCAAATACCGTAAACACTATGCCGGATGCCACTTTAAACGCATTTATTGACCACGGGATAGCTGAAACTACAATCAATGAAAAGGTAAATGATTCATATGCACATATGGAAAAACTATCCTCAGTGGGTATAGACCTCGCAGAAATAACCGACACTTTACTTGAAGATGGTGTTAAAGCGTTTGCAGATTCCTTCGATAATCTCCTGCAAAATATATCGTACAAGAGATCCATGTTGTCAGTGAGTTGATGATTATTCTGGATTATGCACCTTAAACAGGATTTTCCTAATTGGGACGAAAGCGTACTAATAGGCAGTATTGGTAAGTTTTGGGAATCTGCTGAAAAAGCAACAGCTAAGCATGATGACATTTTCATAGCTAATTGGTTAGGTTGGTCGGTTGGCTGCGATTGGACTTCAGGTGAGAAAAGACAATATCTAGAACTTGCAAGCGAAATATATCAGGAGGATTTCCACTACATATTACTGATCGGGGTTGGAGGCAGTAGTGTAGGTGCCAGAGCAATAGCTTCTCTAGGTGAAGACCGACCCAAATTTATCTTTGTTGATTCTGTAGTTCCTTCTGTTGTTGAAAAAATATTAGCGGAAGTTGGGAGCCAAAAAACCCTTTTGGTGATTTCTTCCAAATCGGGAACGACATTAGAAACTATCACACTAGCTAACCACTTTTTGGGTGAATTGGGGGATTCACGGGAGTCGTTGAAAGGTAAAAAGAATGTGATTGCTATAACAGACCCTGGAACTTTCCTTGAAAAATTGGCAATCAAACAGAATTTCAGAAGTATTATCAATGGTAAACCTGACATTGGTGGCAGGTTTTCAGAACTATCTTCCTTCGGCTTGTTTCCGGCTTTACTTAATAAGACAGATATATCAGCAGTTATCGACTCCGCCAATGAAATGGCATCTTTATGCCGTACAGTTATCCTTGAAGAAAATCCTGCCATACCTTTGGTAAAATTCTTGCTTCAAAACCTAAGGCATGGCAGAGATAAGCTGTATGTATATTTGCCTGAATCACTAAATAATTTTGCTATGTGGCTCGAACAATTGCTATCTGAGAGTTTGGGAAAAGACGGTGTTGGAATCGTTCCGATAGTCGGTAATTCTAATTTGGTATCTCCTTCCGTAGATGTTTGTTCAGTCATGTATCAGGATTTATCAATGGAGGATGCATCAGCTCAAATTCTCAGACAGTCCTTTGAAGATAATGCCATCCCCATATTTAATATAGAGGTAGATAAGCCAGAGTCGCTTGGAGGGGAATTTTTTAAATGGAAAATGTCGGTGGTTTTAATGGCATCTTCAATGAATATAAACCCATTTGATCAACCTCAGGTACAGAGTTCTAAAGATAAAACTCGCGAGATGCTGGATTATTTCACTAACCATGGGAAATTGCCGCCTACTTGTTCAACTTTGACTCTGCCCGAATGGATAGCACAAATAAAAAATGATAGCTACATCGCTTTATTGCCGTTCTTACAATTGGAAGATGGAGATCAGGAGTTGCTTTTCGATTTGGCATTTAAAATTCGAAAACTCACAAAAAGGCATGTGACCCTAGCTACAGGTCCATCCTACTTGCATTCAACAGGCCAAATGCATAAAGGGGGACCTGTATCAGGAATGTATCTACAGCTTTTTTCAGATAATGTGGATGAAATCCCGATTGCGGATAAGAAGTATGGATTCTCAACATTATTGGCAGCTCAGGCAAATGGAGATATGGAATCATTGGTGTCTCTGAACCGTCCGGTATGTCGGGTGGATCTCGGAACCAATATCACTAAAGGATTAAGCAATCTTATAGTTCAATTTGAAACTTTATACGAACATTGATCGGCTATTTGCTGCCTAAGGCCTCAAGGGTTTTCTCCGTAACGCTTCGGTATTCCTCTAGTATTTCGTTATTTAGCAAGGAAGCCGGCCTCGATGTATCTTGGTAGTCTGCCCTGACATTTATTTCGCCAAGATATTCCAAATCCAATTCTTTTGATATTTCTTTTCCTGCGCCTTGTCCGAAAATTCCACCAGACATGTTTTCAACTACTCCTAACACATTGACTTTTAGTTTGCGAATCATGTTTATGGAACGTTTAGCATCAATTTTGGCCAGCTCCTGTGGTGTAGTAACAACTACGAATCCATCCATGGTTAGAACTTGCATCACAGTTAATGGAGCATCAGAAGTGCCAGGAGGCATATCTACAACTAAATAGTCAAGTTCGCCCCATTCGGTGCTTTGTAGCATTTGGTTTATTGCATTATGTATCATCGGGCCCCGCCAAATTATCGCCTCATCCTCATTTTCTTGGAAAAATGACATAGACATAACTTTGACCCCGAATCTTTCAGGGGGAATCATCTTTTGTTCCCCACCGACTGTAGGATGCTCAGAAATTTTCATTGCTCGTACTACATTAGGGCAATCGATATCAACATCCAATATACCAACAGTGGCACCATCATTAGCTAGAGTCGCGGCCAAATTGACTGCAATGGTAGTTTTACCTACCCCACCTTTTCCGCTGTACACGCCGATTTTATTTTTGATTCCTGATAATGATTCCTCGATTTGACGTTTTTGTTCAAATTGACGTTTCATTCCTTCAATGCGAGCACGCGCCTGAGCTGGGTTTTGTTGCGTCATGAAATTCTCCGCTAGTCTGATTGTTACCGAACCCGGTCAACTAGAGACAAGGAGGGTCTTTAATCGAGTCCGAGTAATCGTTTTCCTTCTTCGGTTATCATGTCAGGCGTCCAAGGAGGGTCAAATACAAGGTCAACATTAATATCTTCTATACCTTCCACCTCAGCTAGTCTCCACTCTGCCTGCTGTGCTATATAAGGTCCCATTCCACAGCCAGCAAAGGTTAATGTCATACTGACGTCGACATCACCATCCGCGACCTCGACTCCGTATACCAATCCCAAGTCCACAATATTCACAGGTATTTCCGGATCATAGACATCTCGAAGGGCCTCTAATACATCATCTTTTGTGACTGTTTCTGTATCAGGCATATTTTTTCCTTAATTTAGGGTATTTTCTTGTTGACCTATTTGGTCCAGAATAAAGTTTATATTTTGACTTCCTACAGTGTCAACAAATTTCTTTCTATCTTGGTTCTTCAGCAACTATTTTTCTTAAATCCAATATTTGGTCCCTGACGATAGCAGCTTTCTCAAACTCCAAATCTTTCGAAGCAGATTTCATTTGTAATTGAAGATCCTTTATCAATCTGATTAAATCTTCTTTGGGCAGCTCCAGACCATTAATAAGATCGTCCCGTGAGGGTTCCACTACTGATTTTACTCTTTCAGTAATATCTCTTATGGTCTTGCGGATGCCTTGAGGAGTAATTCCGTTCTCTTCGTTATAGGATTGTTGAATGAGACGCCTTCGGTCAGTTTCTTCTATGGCATTTTTCATAGAGTCTGTCATCTTATCGGCATACATAATAACTTTTCCATCGATATGCCTAGAGGCCCGCCCGATAGTTTGGATCAGAGAGGTTCTAGACCTTAGAAAACCTTCCTTGTCTGCATCAAGTATGGCAACCAAACTTACTTCAGGAAGATCTAGACCTTCCCGCAGTAGATTTATGCCCACGAGTACATCGTATACACCCATTCTCAAATCTCTTAGTATTTCACTTCTTTCAAGAGTATCGATTTCAGAGTGTAAATATTGGGTTCTTATCCCGGATTCCTTCAAGTAATCCGATAACTCCTCAGACATTCTTTTTGTTAAGGTTGTTACCAGGATTCTTTCGCCTTTCTTCACTCTGGTGTCAATTTGATCCAGCAGATCATCAATCTGGCCAGTCACCGGTTTAACTTCTATAAAAGGATCGAGAAGTCCAGTGGGCCTTATTACCTGCTCGGCTGTAACCGAGCTGTTTTCCATTTCATATGGGCCTGGGGTAGCCGATACAAAGACTACTTGGTTTACCCTTTTTTCGAATTCCCCAAAATTTAGAGGTCTATTGTCTAATGCAGACGGTAGCCTGAATCCATATTCGACTAGTGTTTCTTTCCTAGATTGGTCACCACGGTACATGGCTCTGAGTTGTGGAAGAGTCATGTGAGATTCATCCACAAAAAGAAGAAAATCATCCGGAAAATAATCTAACAAAGTGTACGGTGTACTTCCCGCTGCCCTCTGAGAAAGGTGCCTAGAATAATTTTCCACCCCTGCACAGTAACCTGCTATTTCTAACATTTCGAGATCATATTTTGTTCTAGATTCCAACCTCTGAGCTTCCAGCAGTTTATCTGAAGATTTGAGGTGTTTCAGGTGTAACTCGAGTTCCTTTCCAATATCCCTAATCGCCATTTGCAACTTTTCTTTGGAAGTCACAAAATGTTTTGCTGGATATATTTCCACAGACTCTTTGTCGCCTATTATTTCTCCAGTTAACGTATCCAAGTGAGTTATTTTTTCCACCTCGTCTCCCCAAAATTCAATTCTAATGCCAAGTTGCTCGTAGGCAGGTAATATTTCTAAAGTGTCGCCTCTCACTCGAAACCTACCTCTTGCCAGGTCATAGTCATTTCGCTCATATTGCATATCAACTAATTTTCTAATTAAATCTCTTTGGCTTTTAGACTCTCCTTTTTTCACGGATGCTACAAATCCCTGGTATTCTTCGGGAGCACCTAGACCAAATATGCAGGAAACCGAGGCAACTATCAGTACATCCTTCCTGGTTAATAGTGAGCGGGTCGCTGAATGCCTTAGTTTATCAAGCTCTTCATTGATGTCTGCATCTTTCTCAATGTATGTATCAGTTCGGGGTACATAGGCTTCTGGTTGGTAGTAGTCGTAGTAGCTTACGAAATATTCGACTGCATTTTCAGGAAAAAATTCTTTGAATTCAGTGGCCAATTGTGCAGCCAAGGTTTTGTTATGTGCGATCACAAGGGTGGGTTTTTGAATTTTTTCCACTATGCAGGCCATAGTGTACGTTTTACCGCTTCCTGTAACTCCTAGTAATGTTTGTTTACCAAAACCCTTAGATATACCTTCAGAAAGTTGAGAGACAGCGGTAGGCTGATCCCCGCTCGCAGTAAAGTCAGCCGATAATTTAAATTCTGGCATTTACCTTCCAGTTACCTAACTACTAGTGACCAAATTGTTTCCTCAGAATCTCGGTCGTATGGAGTTCCATCGTAATCTCCGGCAATTTCTTCTATTCTGAAACCACAATATTCGAAAAGATAGCGCGCTTCATCCGTATACAAGTACCTCAAGGTGAAATCTGCATACCGTTTAGATATCAAGTAGTCACCAATATGTTCAGTTATAGAAATTTGAGTATGTATCAATTGGTTATGATGGTCAAATTCTGTTCGGTGGTGCAAAGACCTGTAACCATTGTCTTCCTGATACCTTGAATCCCTCAAGTGGTAAAAGATGTCAGATCGCTGGTCAAATAAATCCTTACCAGGTACAAAAAGAGTAATAATTAATTTACCGCCTGGTTCGAGATGGTTTCTAAGTGAGTTTAAGGCGTTGACCTGATCTTCTACCGTCAGAAGGGATTGGAAACCTCTATACGGGAAAATCACGAGGCTGAATTTTTGGGCTAGTTCCAAGTCTCGAACATCTTGTTTGATAATTTTGATCGGGACTTTGTTATTAGCAACTTTGGTCCCCAGCATGTCAATCATTTTTTGTGAAGAATCTATACCTGTGATGTTTGCGCCATTCTCCATCAAGGGGATGGTGATTCTTCCAGTACCGCACCCAATTTCTAAAATATTGCCTTTGATACTGGACGCTTTTTGGAGATAGAAATTGATGTCATAGTCTACGAATGAATACACCTCGTCATAGATATCAGCCCATGAGTCATAGTTTGTGTTCATCTATTGGTGATATTCTCTAGAGCCATACGGATTTTTTCTTCTGTACTTAAATTATCCGAATTGATGGAACCGATGGCTGCTCTTGCTTCCTGTATCGAGTAACCTAACGCCGTTAGAGAACCAAATACGTCATCCAGTTCACTCGGATCACTTGGGATGGACCAGGTTTCCTCCATTTTCCCTTTCAGTTCAAGTAAAATTCGGTTGGCGGTTCTATTCCCAACACCTGAGACAGATTTAAATGCATTAACATCTTCCGAAGAAACTGCTGCAGCTAGAGATGCCGCATCAAATGTAGATAAAATTGCCAATGCCAGCCTAGGTCCCACTCCACTGATTGTGATCAGAGTATCGAAAGCATTTCTGTCATTTTCTGTTATGAAACCGTACAGGGTTATAGAATCCTGTCTCATCTGTAAGGAAGTTAGAATTTTTACCTCATCCCCTAGATTCCCTATGTTTTCTACTGTAGTTATAGGGGTACTTATTCTTAAGGTAATCCCGGATATCTCGACGTCTACATACTCACTCCCTTTGGAAGTTAGTCGACCTGTTACTGCCGATATTAGTGTGGTCACTATGTGGAACTCCCTATTAAATCATCTAGCATGTGAGAGTTAATATGGCATATTGCTACGGCTAATGCGTCTGTGACATCATCAGGTCCCTGTATGTCTCTACCGCCTAGCAGTAAGCTTACCATTTCACTAACCTGTTCTTTGGAACTGCCCCCATAATTGGTTACAGATTTCTTCACCTCTTGCGGGGCATACCGAAACACTGGAATATCCTTTTGTGCTCCTGCAATAAATACGACTGCCTGCGCCTGACCGATAGCAATCCCTGTTTTAGGGTTTTTAGAGACAAAAGGCTCTTCAATTGCAATTGCATCGGGTTGGGTTTCTTCTATCACCTTTTTGGTAGCTTCAAATAGATGTGCCAATCGGTTTTCGAGAGGGTCTTTTCGCCTAGGGGCAATTACACCATGATAAGGCGACATTAAGTCCCCGGAAATTGAATCTACGACACCTAGGCCCATTTTAATGGTTCCAGGGTCGACACCCAGAACTCTCATTTAAATCCTAATGTTCAACTTGCTTTAAAATTGTTCAACGCATCTTCGGGGAAATCAGCATTTGAGTAAACTTTTTGCACATCATCCAGCTCCTCAAGTGAGTCAAGAAGTCTGAGTGTTTGAATGGCTTTTTTACTATCCAACATTATTGTGTTGTTTGGGATCATGGATAGCTCCGTCGATGAGACATTTGCCTCACTGTCCGTTAAGGTAGAGCGAATGTTTTCCAGGCTGTTTGGTTCAGAATAGACATGTAATGTTCCATCATAGGTTTCGAAGTCATCAGCTCCGGCATCAATGGCCGCTAATGCCAAATTTTCCGCATCATTTGCTTCAATATCCACAATGATGACGCCTTTCTGTTCAAATTGCCAAGCTACTGCTCCATTCTCGGCCATATTACCGCCCGCTTTCGAAAGGGTTGATCTAATATCTGACACAGTTCTGTTTTTGTTATCGGTAAGTGTTTCAACCATTATCCCTATCCCTCCGGGACCGTAACCTTCGTAGATTATTTCCGCCATTGCGACCCCTTCATTTGATTCTCCAGTCCCACGCTTTATCGCCCTATCAATATTGTCTGCTGGCATATTGCTATCTTTGGCTATTTGAATTGCCATTCTCAGACGGAAATTCATTTCTAAGTCCCCACCTCCCTGTTTGGCAGCCACTATGATTTCCTTAGATAGTTTGGTGAAAAGCTTCCCTCGTCTCGCGTCGGTGATAGCTTTTTTGTGTTTTATGGTTGACCATTTTGAATGCCCAGACATTTCTCTCAACCCCTGTTATTTTTATTGCAAATTCCTAGCTTTAGTTGTTGTTATCCGTAACTCTCGCATCTTATCACTAAGATTGACTTTACATCTCTATCTTGGATCGAAATTCTGGTTTTCCCTTTACTTTAAGGTTTAATTTGAACGTAGCTCCGGCCAAGGGACCATTAATAGCTAAATCGTCTCCTCCCGCGCTAGTGACGAAAAGGTCCTTATAGCCATCACCTCCAAAAGTGGGACACGATACCTTTTTTACTTCAAAAGTAACCTTGTTTATTTCCCCTCCTAAGTTGTTATACCTATAGAGAGCCCACCCGTCCCAACGCGCAGACCATATGCAATCTTCGGCATCTACCGTCAAGCCATCCGGCACACTGCCATCGTCAGGTGTAGAAACTATGATTTTCCCTTTCCCTAGCCTCGATGTATCAGAGTCAAATTCGTATTTGGTGATTGTCCTTCTAATAGAGTTCGTATGATAGGCATAATCTAGATTGTTGGAAAACCCGAGACCATTACTAATGCCGGCGTCTTCGATCATCAATGAGATCTTTCTATCTCGATCCAACTTGTACAAAGATCCAGGCTTATTGCCACTCGGCATGGTTCCGCAGAAAACACTCCCATCTGGGGTTGCAATAACGTCGTTAAATCTGGAATGTTCTTCTCCCTCGATACCTCCTAAAATAGTTGATAATTTGCCATCTTTCAAAATTTTCACCGCGCCTTTTTCCATGAAAAGTAGCAAACCGCCATCTTCTTGGATTGTAAAACCGCCTATCTGCCCGGATTGGAAAACCTTCTTGGCCACGTTATTCCGAGGATCATAGTTGTAAAGGCACCCGTTTGGTATGTCGACCCAATATAAAACACCTTCGTCAGGGTGCCACAGAGGTCCTTCGCCGGTGATACATTGGTAATTAGCAACCAAATCCATTTGTCTACTCCTCAGTGTTTTCTCAGTTTGTATTTTATATTAGGGTATTGATATAAATTCACATTCAATAGTTTTTTATTAAATAGTTCTTGCAGACACAGTTATGATCTTAAATATTTTGAAATCTACCAGGCCACGCCAATGGATAAAAAATCTAATGGTATTTCTGCCGTTGTTGTTCTCAGCTAATGAGTCATGGGCTTTTGATGATATCCAATCTTTCTATGGACTTTTGCTAAACGCAGCTGTGGGTTTCGTTGCTTTTGTGTTTGCCAGTTCATCCGTTTACCTTTTTAACGATGTTCTGGATAGAGATAAAGATATTTACCACCCGGAAAAAAGATTGAGGCCTATCGCTTCAAAATTAGTGTCTCTCAGAATAGCATTACTGTTTTCTCTTTTGTTTTCGTCCATAGCAGTCATAATTTGTGTTGTCTTGTTGTATGACACCGTGATTTATATTTGTGCCTACCTTGTTCTAATGGCCATATATTCCCTTTTTTTGCGGGGCACCATTGTTGTTGACATACTATCTATTTCTGCCGGGTTCGTATTACGGGTCTTAGTAGGTGCTATTGCAATAAATGTTCCCGTTTCCATCTGGCTTTACACTTGCATGGGGTTAGGAGCGATGTTCATAGCATTGTCAAAAAGGTATGCTGAATTCCTCGCTCGAGAAAAGGACAGCTCTTTGACTAGGAAATCATTGCCGATATATTCCAAATTAATTTTGGAACGTGCAACTTATGTTTTTCTGATTGGAACTATTTTTGCCTATGGTTTATATACTGTGAACGCTAACAATTTACCATCGAACAAGTTGATGGTTTTGACGGTTCCTTTTGTAGCTTTTGGTATGCTCAGGTACCAGGTTTTGGTGAATCAAAGAGGCTTTGGGGAGCGGCCAGAGGAAATAATAACAAAAGATTTTATTTTGAGAATATGTGTTCTGACATGGCTTTTATTGGTGCTGATCTTATTAACCATATTTAGATGATACTTATTTCTGGTCTAACGACAAATTGTCTAGCCAACTTGCTAGGTCGTTGTGTGTGTCATCTCGTTTTAGAGCCTGGTGAATCGATGCCTTCAAAAGACCGATGGGAATACCCACGTCAAAATGTTTATCTTTAAATAAATACCCTTTACACCCTACGTGTGGTATTAAGGCCCCAATAGCATCTGTGAGTTGTATTTCACCTAAAGCACCTTGGTTTGAGTGTTCTATTGCTTGAAAGATTTCAGGAGGTAGAATGTATCTTCCAACAATGGCCAAATCCGATGGAGCTTTCGGTAAAGAAGGTTTTTCAACCACACCAGTGACATCGCGGATTTCGCCTGTCTGATCATTTGTAGAAACAATACCTAGATTGGGGACGGACTCAGGGGCCACTTTCTTTATGGCTAATACAACCTCATTTCCATCGGCATGGATAGCACACATTTTTTTTAGGGTTGAATTATTTCCCAGAATCAAATCATCAGGAAGCAAAACAGCAAATGAGTTTTCCCCGACCATTTTTTTTGCCATTAGGACAGCGTGGCCTAGTCCTAGAGGAGCTTCTTGAATAACAAAATCCATGTCCGCTATATTTGAAATTTCTTCTACCCGATTTAATAATTCAATATCACCCCTACTTTTTAGGGCATCAATGATTACATCATGGTGATTAAAGTAGTTTTCTATTATGTCCTTTTGATTTTCAGATATCACAAATATAATTTTTTTTATACCTGAGTTGATAGCCTCTGCCACACAGTAGTGAAGTGGAGGTTGATCCAAGATAGGGATCATCACTTTTGGAATCGATAATGTAGCAGGTAAGAATCGAGTTCCTAGACCCGCAACGGGGATTACGGCTTTTTCTATATTCATAAAGAAGGCCTTTTCAATAATAATTAACTTGCCAATGTCGAGATATCTTTACCTTTGTAGATCGATTTTAATACTGGGTCACTAAAACTCATGCCGGCAAAGAAAACAAGGAATAAGATACCTGTAACTATGAGAACATTGGGGGCATTGTATATGTCAGCCAGGTATCCGTAGCCTAAATTTGTGAATGCCATGACTCCTCCAGCATGAAGTATGTATAAACTCGTAACTCGCCCTCTTAGCCTGTCGGGAGTAACAAGTTGAACATAGGTTGCTGTTAACGCCATGAAAACTGATTCAGTTGCCCCCATTATTAGTGTGGCAGCGAATGCCATTGATATATCGAAGGAGAATCCAAGCAATAAAGGGGAGATCCCACTTGAGATACCCATCGTCAGCAATATCAAACCTTTTTGCCTATCATTTCGGACGCCGGCTAATAAAAAAGTTCCTACTGCCGAACCGATCCCGAATGACACTACGAGAACGGCCAACATAGTTTCATCAACTGATGCTAGACGGTTTTTTGTAAAGCCGGGTAGGATAGAATCGAAAGACATCGCAAGAGCACAGTGGAAAGCCACAAGTATTATTAAAATGGCAACTACTCTACGGGCGTAGACGTAATTAATGCCTTCCCAAATTCCCTTAAAGAGATTTGCTTGGTTTGAAATTTCACCGGTAGAGCTGCGTTTGACTTTCCAAATCAGGTAAATAGAAGCAATCCCAAAAATAATACTACCTATCAAAAACTCTGAAGTCCCGAAAGTAATGGTCTGTGATACCCCCGAAATTATCAAAACTGACATTCCTATTACTCTTGAGCCATGTCTGGTAGCCGAGTTAAGTGTGATTGCGTTAAGGAGATCTTCTCTCGGCACCAAATTTGTTATTAAAGAAACGATGGAAGCTTCTTGAGTAGTTCGACAACTCCCTGCAATAAAAGCAAGAGCACATAGGTGCCACAACTCAAGCCATCCTAACAGGGACAGGGCGGCGGCAAATGCGACAGTGCCTACTCCCAGGATTTGAGTGTAAATGGTGAGCCTTTTTCTCTCGATTCGATCAGCTAAAAGTCCCCCGAACGGAGAGGCAACCAAAAAAGGAATCATGGAGGCAAAAGTGAACCATCCAACCATCGCACTCTGATCGGATTGTTCTAGCACAAACCATTGGCTGGCGATGAGGAAGGTCCATGTGCTTGCTCCCCCTAAGGCGCTGGCCCCCCAAGCATATGCATAATCTTTGTGCCGCAAGGCAGCGAAATGAGGTATGTTTCGCAAGAATTACTCCTGAAAAATTCTCATCATGGCTGAGGAAATAACTTCCAAATCAGGTGATGAAATTATGGTTTATTGTTGGTGGAGATAGGGGGACTCGAACCCCCAACCTCGGCATTGCGAACGCCGCGCTCTCCCGTTTGAGCTATATCCCCTTTTTAGTACAAGTAACTAAATCGTACCAACGTGACTATTTTGGTGTCAATCACCTTTGGAAGAGCCAGTAATCAACCAGAAAAATTCGGCAATTTCGGTTTCCACAAACTTAATTGGCATGCTGTTATAATCTCGCCAAATTTAAAGTCTATATCGGCGATTGGGCCAGCGCTTTGAAGGGGTGTTGAAATGCCTTATGAAGAACTCAACAAAGAATCTTTGCTTTGGATGTATGAGACGATGGTGACGATTCGCCGCTTCGAGGAACAATCCAGGAGAGAAGCTGATGCAGGAAAATTGCGAGGTATGCACTCGTCGATAGGGCAAGAAGCGGTTCCGACAGGCATATGTGCTCATCTGAATGAAAAAGATTATGTGCTTGGTACCCACAGGAGCCACCACCATTGTATAGCCAAGGGTCTTGATATTAATGAGATGATGGCTGAATTACTAGGCAAGTCTACAGGCACGGGGAAAGGGAAAGGCGGCACTATGCATATAGCAGACATAGATAAGGGCATGCTGGGTGCCAACGGTGTCGTGGGTTCAAATATTCCTGTGGCGACAGGAGTGGCGTTGACCGCCAAAGTGAAAGGGACGGACCAGGTTAGCGTTGTTTTTTTTGGAGATGGTGCTTCAAGCCAGGGGGTTTTACATGAATCTATGAATCTCGCGGGCATTTGGAAATTACCAGTTATTTTCGTATGTGAAAATAATCGTTACGCTGAAGCAACTCCATTTGAATATTCGGTTGCAGGTGGTTCAGTTGCCAACCGGGCTGATGGATATGGGATTCCGGGGGTGACGGTAGATGGTCAGTCAGCTTTGGATGTTTATGAGGTAGGTAAGGAGGCTGTGTCAAGAGCTCGTATGGGTGAAGGCCCCACATTGATCGAGGCTCAGACGTACAGATACCAAGGGCATTTCGGTGCTGATGACCCCCTTGGGTATAGAAGTAAGGAAGAGCAGGAATATTACATGTCACGCGACTGTATTGTTATGTTACAGAAACATATCCTGGATGGCGCTTATGCCGATGAAACCCAGCTCGAGGTGATTGATAAAAAATGTATAGAAGCGGTTAACACAGCCGCGGAGTTTGCTAATAACAGTCCATTTCCAGATTCTGAGGAATTGACCACAGACGTATACGTGGCCTATTAGGTCCAATAGGAGATAAATTAAATGACACAGGCACAGTCAGTAAGACAAATAAGTTTCATACAAGCCATTAATGAAGCTCTAAGGCAAGAAATGCATAGAGACCCAGATGTGATTGTAATGGGAGAGGATATTGCGGGAGGGGGAGAGCGGGAAGATTTCCAAGATGCTTGGGGTGGACCGATGAGATTAACCAAAGGGTTGGTAAATGATTTTGGTCGTTTGAGAGTGAGAGATACCCCTATATCTGAAGCGGGGTTTGTCGGAGCCGGAGTAGGAGCTGCTGCTTCAGGCCTGAGACCAGTGGTTGATTTAATGTATGTAAGTTTCTACGGTGTATGCGCTGATCAGATCACTAATAATGCCGCTAAAATGCATTATATGTTTGGTGGAAAAGTTAAGATTCCATTAACGATAATGACAGGAATAGGGGCTGGCACGAATTCAGCCGCTCAACATTCTGAAACCCTCTATTCTATATTCACTCATTTTCCAGGTCTTAAATGTGTGGTGCCTTCAAATCCCTACAATGCTAAAGGCCTCATGGCCGCAGCAATTAGGGATGACGACCCGGTAATCGTGTTCAATAATCGACAACTTATGGGATTTAGATTTGAAGACAATGTTCCAGAGGAATCCTATACTATCGAGATCGGTAAATCAGAAATTAAAACCCAAGGGGAAGATATAACCCTGTTGGGTATTGGTTACACTACACGTGTGTGTATGGAAGCGGCGGGTCTGTTGGAAGAGCGGGGTTATTCAGTTGAAGTATTAGATTTACTATCTCTTTCTCCTATGGATGAAGATGCGATACTTTCCTCAGTACAAAAGACTAAGAAAATCGTTATCGTAGATGAAGATTACCCAAGATGTAGTATTGCTACCGATATATCTGCCTTAGTGGCTGAAGAAGCTTTTGATTATTTGGATGCTCCACCTAAGAGGGTAACGCCCCCCCATACTCAAGTTCCTTACAGTCGACCCTTGGAAGCTTTATTCGTACCTACCAAAGAGAAGGTGCTAGCTGCTGCATTGGAACTACTGGAATAGGAGGCTAGATTCGATATGGCAATTCCGATAGTTATGCCCAGGTTGGGTGACTTCATGACAGAAGGCATTGTTACGAAATTTACCAAAGCATCAGGTGATAACGTATCTCAAGGTGAGGTTATAGCTGAGATAGAAACTGAAAAAGTAAATTATGATTTAGAAGCCACTAATTCGGGTGTTTTTCACCCAGTTGTTCATCAAGGGGCAACAGTGCTGGTAGACGATGTCATGGGGTATTTGCTTGAGGAAGGAGAAACCCCTCCTGAACCTGAGGAAGAACCCATTAAGTCGTGGACGGCCGAAAATACTTCTCAAAATGTCGATTCTCGCCGACCAAAAACGTCAAACACAAAAGGGAATGCTATACCTTCCACTCCGGGTGCTCGGAAACTTGCAGCTAAATTGGGTATCGACCTTGCTGACATACTGCCGACTGGTCCGAGAGGGCGTGTTGTCGAATCAGATGTCAGAGCAATAGCAGAGGAGCCTGCCCCATCAAAACCTTCGTTGCCTCCAGGATTGCCAAGGCCGATATCAGAAATCCCTTTGGAAGGTATGAGAAAGACTATTGCAGGGCATATGAAAAATAGTTTGGCAAATACTGCCCAGCTGTCCTATTTTCTTGAGGTAGATGTGACTGAGGCCCAAAATATAAGACGCGAGCAAAATTTGGGTATGGCCGAGGTTTTGATAAAAGCTACGAGTGAGGCATTAATCCGAGTTCCTGCCCTCAATAGCGTTTTGGTTAATGATGCAATTATGAAATTTGATAGGGTGAATATAGCTTTCGCCGTGGCATTGGACGACGGGTTGGTCGTTCCAGTGATTCGAGAAACTAACTCAAAAAATATCAGAGAAATAGCCGGGGAAGTAAAAACTCTTTCCGAAGCTGCCAAGAACGGCATTTTGGGACCGGATGATTTCATGGGAGGAACTTTCACAATATCAATACTCGGGTCTGTAGATGGTTTTACTCCTATATTGAATCAATCCCAAGTGGGTTTGCTCGGTGTAGGTAGGTCACTCCAAAAGCCGATTGTTAAAGATGGCCAAGTTGTTATAAGGGAGATGATGACTTTGAGCCTGACTGGAGACCATCAAGTTGTTGACGGGGCAGTGGCTGCAAGTTTCTTCAGGAGACTTCAGCGCCTGATTGAGAGTCCTTCAAAGTTATTTGCTTAGAAAACTGGGAACGCTTTTGCTGGTTCGTAAAGGGAATTGCCAATTGCCAGCAAGGAAATAATTATTGAAACCGAAAAAAAAATGAGTAGGGGCAATCTGGCCTTTTGCCCAATGTTGGGTAATTGAAGGCTATGCGGCGGTTGGGCAGTCTTTGGATGATAGGCTAAAAAGTATCCCGAACTTATTCCGGCAATGAATCCACCAATGTGCGCCCAATTATCGATCGCAGGGATTACGAATCCAAAGGCTAGATTCACTAGAGCCAATATTATTAGACCATTTAAAGTCTGCTTGCCAGATTTTCCCAAAGTCTCTTTACGTATGTAAAAAAAAGAAACTAGGCTGCCCAAACAACCAAAAATAGCACCACTTGCCCCAGCACCGACCACCCCATTTTCAATGTTCATATAGCTGGCCGTGCTACCAATTATTCCTGTTACTAGAAAAATGGAAATGAAGTTCCGGTGTCCGTACAACCGTTCGGTCAGGCCTCCCATGATTACTAGGCTTATCGAATTTATTGCTAGATGGGAGGCGCCAACATGAAGAAAAATCGCGCTAGCCAGCCTCCAATATTCACCCGACCAGATCAAATAGGAGTCAATTGCTCCAAATTTGCGAAGGCTAGAGGGGTTTGTGCTGTTTCCAGAGACTTCTAGCAATATCCAAAGAAGCACATTAATCGATGCTATTGAGTAGACAAAAACTGGTTGTCGGGGAGGTCCTGTTATGTTTAGTCGCACTTTGATTGACTAT
>DJMH01000078.1 GCA_002435305.1 Dehalococcoidia bacterium UBA6495 | reverse complement strand
TGCATGACGTGAGTTGTCACCAAAACTGTTCGTTCTTGGCCCAAAGATTTGATTAAATCCCTCATTGATAAACGTTGGTTAGGGTCTAAACCTTCTGTAGGTTCGTCCAGTATCAGGATGGAAGGCCGATGAATTATTGCACCTGCCAGTCCGACCCTTTGATGGTACCCTTTGGATAGTTCGCTTATAGGTCGATAGAAAACTTCTTGTAAGCTGGCTTCTTCGACAGTTTGTTCCAAGTTGCGGGTTCTTTCATTGCCTGAAAGCCCCCTTAGGTCTGCTATAAAATCGAGATATTCACTGACTAATAAATCTTCATACAAGGGATTGTTTTCTGCTAAGTATCCAATGCTTTTTCTGGTTTCCAAATCGTTCTCTGAATTGTCAGTTCCGTTTATAAGGATTTTACCGGTGTCTGGAGTGTAATAGGAAGTCAACAATCTCATCGTAGTTGTCTTGCCGGCACCGTTCGGACCGAGAAACCCAACTATCTCTCCTCTTCTGATCGAAAAAGATAAGTTGGATACAGCTTTGTGAGGCCCAAAGCTCTTACTCACCATTTCGACAGAAATAGTAACGTCCGAGTCTATGGGGGCTTCAATTTCTTTATCGGTTGACATAGGACTTTCCCTTTGGGGCGGGTTTTAAATCCACCCGGTCGAGGATGAGAATTTAGTCGTCAAAGGGTGCGGGTAATTTAGGAGGATCTAGTTCTGTAACGAGAGATTCTGTGGTCAGGACCATACCGGCTATGCTTGCCGCATTTTCAAGAGCTGACCTAGTGACTTTCACTGGATCGATCACACCGAATTCATACATGCTCCCATATCTATCATTTTCAGCATCAAACCCATAGTCGCCGCTTCCCTCTTTAATTGCCTCTAGTACTACCGGGCCACTAAAACCAGCATTTTGTACTAGAAGTACAACAGGCGCCTCTACAGAATCCAACACAGTTCTGGCCCCAGTCGCCTCGTCTGAACTATTTGAGTAATTGTCACGTAAATCGGCGGCGATTCGAATAAGTGCCGTGCCTCCTCCAGGGAGTATTCCCTCTTCCATAGCTGCTCGAGTAGCTGATAAGGCATCTTCCACCCTCTGTTTCTTTTCCTTCAATTCAACTTCCGTTGAGGCTCCGACCTTTATTATCGATACACCGCCAGATAGTTTTGCTGCACGCTCTTCCAATTTTTCGCGGTCATAATCAGATTTAGTTTCTTGAGCTTGGGACTTTATATTGCTAACCCTGGCATCAATGAGACTTGCCTCTCCACTTCCTTCCACAAAAGTGGTGGAGTCCTTGGTGGATATGACTCTTCTGCATCTTCCCAGGTCTGAAATCTCGATAGAATCAAAAGTCCTACCCGTTTCGCTACTTATTACAGTTCCACCAAAAAGGATGGACATATCCTCAAGAATGGCTTTTCTTCTATCCCCAAAACCAGGGGCTTTTACCCCAAGGCAATTTAGTGTCCCCTTCATTTTGTTTACAACTAATGTGGCCAGCGCCTGCTCCTCTATATCTTCAGCTATCAGGACTAGTTCTCTACCGACAGCGCTAAACTTTTCAAGAAATGGGAGCAATTCCTCTAGGGTGCTTATTTTTTCTGAAGTAATGAGGATGTACGGCTCATTAAGCTCTGTGACCATTCTGTCTTGATCAGTCACGAAATAAGGAGACAAATATCCCCTGTCTATTTCCATGCCCTCTACATACTCAACTTCATAGTCCAGCCCCGGTGATTCTTCAACAGTGACAACGCCATCTTTTCCAACCTTACTCATCACCTGACCTATCAATTGCCCCATTTTTTCATCATGTGCTGAGAGCACGGCTACCTGAGCAATCTGTTCGTCTCCGGCGACATCTTTTGATACATTTATTAATTCTTTTATTATTACATCGACTGCTTCATCAATACCTCTTTTCAAGGCCATTGGGTCAGCACCTGCCGCTATATTTTTGAAACCATTCTTCAATATAGCCTGGGCTAAAATAGTCGATGTGGTGGTACCATCTCCAACATCGTCATTTGTCTTTGAGGCCGCTTCCTTGAGTAACTGAGCGCCCATATTGGGAAATGGTTCTGGTAGCTCGATCTCTTTGGCAATGGTTACTCCATCACTACATATCTGAGGAGGTCCGAACTCTTTTTGTAAGATTACATTCCGACCATTAGGTCCTAAAGTTATCCCTACGGTGCGGGCCACAAGATCGATACCGGTCATCAACTGAGAGCGGGCATCGTCTTTAAATTGGAATTGTTTTGGCATTATTAAACCTCGCTAATTTCTTTTAGTCCGTACCATAAATGATACTAAAATCTAGCTCTGAACTTAAACCTTTGCATCATCTAGGGCTTTTTTTACGGCTGTTGGAGACATTGGTAATTCCCGCATTCTTACTCCAGTCGCATCATATAAGGCATTGGCCATTGCAGCGAGGGGCGGTACTAGAGGGGATTCTCCTACCCCCCTTACACCGAAAGGATGCCCGGGGTTGAATACCTCTACGACCACAGGATCTATCATAGGCAGGTCCAAACTTGTGGGCATTCTATAATCTAAAAGGCTTGCATTCATTACTTTACCGTCGTCACTCATAAAGTATTCCTCGTTCAAAGCCCAGCCGATGCCCTGTGCGGTACCTCCCTGTATTTGACCTTCTACGTAGTCTGGATGAATTGCTTTGCCTACGTCGGTGAAAGGGGTGCATCTGAGGATTGTCGTCTTGCCAGTTTCCTCATCTACTTCTACGTCTACAAGCATCGCTGCGAACGACCCTCCTACGCCCCTAGGGTTGACTCCGGCACTACCAACAATGGGTCCACCTGTGCCATTTGAAGCCGCTGCAATTTCCTTAAAGGTCAGTTTGAGTTCCGGGTCGGATTTGTGTTGGGCTATTCCCTCGGCATATTCGACTTCCTCTTCTTTGGCTTCCCATACCAAACTAGCTCTTTTTAACATTTCCTTTTTAACTTCTTGTGCCGCTTCAAATGCAGCCCAACCAGATTTGAAAGCAACCCCACTGCCACCGGTTACTGATGTATATCCTATGGAATCAGTGTCTGCAACTTGTGGGTTGACGTCTTCTACTGGTATGGAAAGGACTTCGGCCAGTTGCTGTGATATTGCAGTTCTAGAACCTCCAATATCGACAGAACCTTCTGATAGATTGACTACCCCATCCGGTGTAACAGTGGCAACGCATGCAGCGGGTCCGGTGTTATTTCTCCAGTACCCGAATGCTATCCCTCTTCCTCTTAACTTACCTTCGACCTTTTCCAAAGGTGTTTGGTAATGGGCATGATTTTTTACAATCTCCGAAAGTTCAATCATTCCAATCTTGCCGTTGACAACCCCGTCTGATCTTCTGGTACCTTCCTTGGCTGCATTCAGCAATCGAAGGTCAATCGGATCGATTTTTAGCTCCTCCGCAATCTCGTCAATAACAGTTTCTACCGCTAAGGCACCTATTGGAGCTCCGGGGGCTCGATATGCCGTAGTCTTCGGTTTGTTGTCGACCACATCATATCCATCCAGCTGGAGATTCTCGATGTCATAGGGGGAAAGCATGCATGCGGTAGCCCCTCCTATGGGAGAGCCCGGAAATGCACCTGCCTCGAAAGCAAGATAACCTTGGGCGGCAGTAATTTTCCCATCATTTGTGACACCTATCTTCACCCTAACAAAACTTCCAGATGTTGGCCCAGATGCCTCAATGACTTCAGATCGAGTCATGAACATCTTGACTGGGTTACCAGTTTTTTTTGATAGAAGCGCAGCTAATGGTTCCAAATAGCATGGAAGCTTCCCTCCGAAACCGCCGCCAATTTCCATCGGTACTATAGTTACTTTGGAGACAGGGAGGCCTAGAACGGTGGAAACTTGATCCCGGATCCCAAAATGTCCCTGGCTGCTGCACCAAATGGTGACATGCCCATCTGGCCTCCAGGAAGCTGTACCGTTTTGTGGTTCGATATAACCTTGATGAACTGTTTTGGTGCGATATTCTCTTTCAATAGTCAGGTCTGCCTTTTTAAACCCCTGATCTATATCTCCGAGTATGTATTGATCGTGACTAGCAATATTGGAGCCAAAAACTTCGTCCCCTGACATCGAGGCGAATTTAATAGAGTCATGAAGAATTGGGGCATTTTCAGCCATCGCAGCTTCGACGTCTGTCACCGATTCCAGAATTTCATATTCCACCTTGATCAAGGATAAAAGTTCTTCTGCTTCATGAAGCCCCCTGGCGGCTATGGCCGCTATGGGGTGACCTTTGAATAAAACTTTATCAGACGCCAGAATTCTATCTCTCACATATTTCATATTCGCATAGAGGTCTTCACCAACCTCCGCAGGTTTATCTGGTAAAGGAGATAAGTCACTGGAGGTGACTATAGCCTTGACCTCCGGGTTAGCAAGGGCTGCAGAGAGATCAATTGACTTAATGCGGGCGTGTGCGTGTGGACTTCGTAGTACCTTGCCAAATAACATTCCAGGCAGGTTCAGATCGGCTCCATATTGAGCTTTCCCTGTGACTTTATCTGCCCCATCGTGGCGGACAGGTCTCTTTCCAATAACGCTGTAATTTTTTGGTATCTGCGTTGCCAATCCAAAACTCCTTGAGAGATTCAAAAAAAGTGAAACCGAGGTATAAATCCACCGCTCAGTTTACCATATTGCTTTGGTCTGAGTAGGTAGGAATTATTGTCAGTTACCCTTGAAAATCAAGAAACTGCATATTTTTGCAAATTGTCTTCATTGAATGACAGTCCCAATCCAGGGCTTTGAGGTAAAATAATTTCCCCTCCGGCGATCTCGGGTTCCTCGTTAAACATGGCAAAGGTCCATGGCATGTGCTCCACATATAAACCGTTTGGGCAAGCAGCCAAACAGTGCATCAAGACCTCCGTAGCCAAATGTGTAACAACTGGTAAATTGTAAGCCTCGGCCAGGTGGGCTGCCTTCATCCATTGTGTTATACCTCCGGCCCTGAGTAAATCGACCATTACAATATCGATAGATCTGCGCTCTAGTTGAGTCCTAAATGGTTCGATTCCGTAATGGTATTCTCCCGCTGCTATTGGCGTGTCTAGAGCATCAGCGATGCGGGACAAACCCTCAAAATCCTGATGATTGATTGGATCTTCTAGCCAAAAAAGATTGTATTCTGCAAGCTCTCTTCCTATGGAAATGGCAGTGTTGACATCCCAGCCTTGATTGATGTCCAGCATGACAGTAATGTCTGGGCCCACCGAATTTCTCATAGTTTCCATTCTAGCTATTTCTTTTTGAGCACTATCTTCAGCCCCCATGCGAAACTTCATGGCCTTGAAACCTTGAGATACCAGTTCTTTACTTGTACTTTCTAACCGGCCCAAGTCGAAGGTTCGCCATAAATAGCCACTTGCATAAGTTGGCACGGTATCTTTGAATCCTCCAAGTAATCTGTGTACAGGTTCCGACGCAGCTTTTCCTTTAATATCCCATAAGGCAACATCAATCCCTGAAACTCCTCGCGTCACAAGGCCTGCTGGGGCCCCGCCTCCCGCCAAATTTCTCAGATAAGTATTAATATGCTCGACTCGCCTGGGGTCTTCTCCCACAATCTGTTCAAGCAATGCGTCAACGGTTTCCTTCAAGGCCTTTACCATTATTGAACTGGCGAACCCTGAGTAGCCTATTCCTTCCATACCTTCATCGGTGATGATCTTTATAGTAATAAATTCTGCCCTGCTTCCCATCCCCCCTGACAAAGGACCCTCCTCTCTAGGCAGGCTGACAATGCCGGTTTCATATCTTTGTATTTTCATTTTTTTCTCCCTTTGCAATTAATCATTCTTGTGGGTCTCCAGATTTCATGACTGAAGACCGATCTTTCGAGAGGGCCCATTGCGTACCTGCGTTATCTTCAGGTGCAAAACCTATTATTTTTCGTCCTTGTTCCATATCCCATATCCCATAAGTGTTATCTGACATCCCGTAGACGATAGCAAATCCCACAGATTCAGGTGCATCTATGCTGCAGTCGATCAAACTAGCAGTGTCTTTGTGACTCAACCATAAAGATAGGGCGGACGGCGCGAAGGTCGGGTCATCTGGTTCCATCACCCACCCTATTCTCATACATATAACCGACATTCCGTATTCGTCATGAAAATAGCTACCTAGGGATTCGCCGAATGTTTTGCTCACGCCATAATAGCCGTCGGGCCGTACAAGATTGGTGGATAAAGGAATAACTGGTTGACGTACTTCTCCGAAGTCTCCCTCATAGATTTGTTTATATGGATTATCCCTTAATGGATAAAATCCCAGGGCATGATTACTGCTAGCAAAAACAATTCGCTTCACTCCTGAAAGACGGGCAGCTTCA
The DNA here is from genome assembly GCA_002435305.1 of Dehalococcoidia bacterium UBA6495. Classification (GTDB taxonomy): domain Bacteria; phylum Chloroflexota; class Dehalococcoidia; order Lucifugimonadales; family UBA826; genus UBA11996. The sequence continues at coordinate 1,663 of DJMH01000078.1, read as the reverse complement.
TATACGTTCCGGGTACCTATTATGTTGTTTTCCAAATTGGTTTCCCAATCCCCTTGATGGTTCGGATCTGCTGCCAAGTGGACAACTGTGTTAATACCTTGGAAGGCGGGCATTATTTCATCCAAATTTGAAAGATTAGCAAGGGTGGTAGGAAATCCTGGTACTTTCTTTAGGTCAAGACCACTTAAAAAGTATTTGGAAGATAAGTTTGACCGGATTATCCCACCTATTTTTCCTGCTAATCCTGTTATCAGCACTTTTTTTTCACTCAATGGTGCTTCTCCTGTGAATACTTATTATTTTCCCCCAAAGGCCTGTATTATCAAATAAACTACTAAGGGGGCAATGCAAGCCCATAGTATTAATCTGGGTGTGATATGCATAAATCTACCTGAATGTGGATTAGCAAAAGTCCCGGTGATTCTAGCATAGGCCATCTTAGTCTCGGAGAAATTAGGTATTTGAAATATAAGATTATTGCACTGGATATTGATGGCACTTTAAAAGGGGACTCTTCTTTGATTTCCCCTTACATGCTGGAAATATTGGAAGAATGCTCCAGTCGAGGTGCTTTGGTCTCAGTTGCCACAGGTAGGAGCCTGAAATCTGCTCTGATTTTTCTCCGGCAAGCCCCTATGATAGAAACAGTCGTGTCTTTTCAAGGTGCATTGGTGAGTTTTGACAAAGGACAAAAAAATGTCTGGGAGACTTTTCTTTCACCCGATCAGGTGTCACTTTCAGTTCGATTACTAGCCCAATGGGATGTGGAGATAGTGGGTTATGCAGGGGACGACGTTTACGTTGAAAAAATGAGTGACTGGGCTGAGTCGTACGGAGAAAGAAATGGGGTCAAAATTTTTCTAGTGGACTCTTTGGAAAAGATTGGAAGAGATATGTATCGTGTCTTAGGAGTTGGAGACCCAGAGGTGGTGGCGGAATTAGAATTAAGTCTGAAATCAAAATATTCTGCTGAGCTGTATGCAACCCGCTCATTACCACATTTCTGCGAAATACTTAGTGTTGATGCGGGTAAAGATAAAGCTTTGGCATGGCTTTGCTCCCAGACTGATGTGAAGGTTGAGGAAGTGATAGCTTTTGGAAATGGTTTTAATGATGTAGAAATGCTTAAGTGGGCCGGCACAGGGGTTGCGATGGCCGGAGGGGAATCTGTAGTTTTTGAGGTGTGCGACGACCTGGCCAAAAGCCCAGATGAAGACGGAGTAGCTGTGTATTTAGAAGATCTTTTATCAAAGAATCAGATAGGTTTATAGAAGTCATGTCGGCCCCACATCTCGTGGTATTGGGCAGCCTGAATGTCGATTTAATTATCAATGTAGAGGACTTGCCTAAGAGTGGCCAAACCATTTTTTCTGAGTCATTTATTATTGAAAATGGTGGTAAAGGCGCCAATCAGGCAGTGGCGGCCTCAAGATTAGGCGCAACCGTGACGATGATTGGAAGAGTAGGAGTCGATGTTTTCTCAGAGCAGGTATTAACCGACCTGAGATCTGAAGCGGTGGATGTCAGCCGCATAACGAAAGATTTAAATCACAGTACAGGTATAGCTTTGATAACTGTAGATTCAAAGTCTGAAAATACAATTGTTGTTTCATCTGGTGCCAATATGAATTGCGGTCAAGTTGAGTTGGATTTCCTTCAGGAC
>DJMH01000029.1:36426-38495 GCA_002435305.1 Dehalococcoidia bacterium UBA6495 | reverse complement strand
CTTTAAGGGAAAAGATGATTTTGCAAATAATAATGAGGCGGAAACCGACGCAACGGCTGAAGTAATTAAAGCAAAGGAAACTGATCTTGCGACAGATATTATGGCCATTATTGGACCAGCCGACATTTCCCCAAAAGATGAAGACTGGCTAATTATTGATATCAGAGTCGCCCTCTCAGAACTTTGAACACCTCTGTTTACAAATGCTACACGTAGTGGATACATCGACTCTTCTACAGCAATTAAAAGCCAGTAGGAAAATAGTGCTAAAAGAAACCCATTGGCGGCTCCAAAAACTAAAGCAGACAGGCCTAAAATCAAGGTTGAGAAAGTTAAAGCACGTGATACTGAAAGAAGACGTTCGGTCTTCACCACCTTTCCTACTAGAAAAGTACCAAAAAGTGCCGCTAGATAGCCACCACCTTTGATGATGCCGAACCAGCCAAGTTCGCTAGACTCTGCATCACCGGTCATACCAAATGTAAAGTAATTCATAAAAGGGATGTTCGGCATATCTTGAAGGTTGAGCATGATATGTGGCATGAATCTCATAGAAGTTTCCATAGTCACACCTATACAAACCGAGGTAACTATACCGATGAACATAAGGTGATTAGTTTTAAGCCTTGACCAGAAACCTTCAGGTAGAATAGATACGCTACCTTTCATGCTGCTGGCTCTTCTAATAAATCCCTTCTCCGGCATATGGCCTAGCAGGAAAAACATCAGTGAAGCGTAGAAGAATGCTGCTGTAATGAATGGGAGGCGGGGGTTTATTCCCGCAAGAACAATGGAAGGAATGATGCTAAGTACTCCCCCTGCCATCTGCCATTGGGCGGCTTTAATAAATGCCTTGTTAGCCTTTGTCTCACCTATTTCGTCAGAGAGCCATGCTTCTTGTGCACCACTTATAAACGAGTACCCAATTCCCCATGAGAACATTCCTAATCCGATTCCAGTAAAAGTTGGCGATAATCCCACGATTGCGATGGAAGCACTCATTACGAAAAGACCTATTAATATAGAGCCCTTCCTACTGTATCGGTCGGCCATTATTCCGGTTGGAACCTCAGCCATAAAGACAGCGAGCTCCATTGCAGTACCAATGAGGATTAATTGGTAGGCTTCCAACTGGCCGTGCCGCACAGCGTAAACCCCATAAGTCACGGTTGCCAGAGAAAAGAAAAAATTGTCACAAAAGTTTATGAGGTAATAGAGTTTTTCTGACTTCATCAGCGGGTGGTGGTGTAATGAAATTTCTTAAGCACGTTTTCATTATAGGTAAATCATTTAACATGGGTCTAGGCATATGAGTGTCTGGGTAGGCTGTAATGAAATTGCGTCATACTATTAAAACCAAATTAAGAAATATCACAGGGTGATAAAAATGAAACAGAAGAATAGTTTACTAATAATATACACGTCCAAAAATGGGCGTACCGAGCATATGGTGGAGCCCATTCGTCAAGGAATTCAGGATTCGGGGTTAGAGGCCACCGTCAGGTTAGTTGGTGATGTTCGTTGGGAGGAAATGTTGTCAGCTAAAGGAATAATAATCGGTAATCCGGTTCGGTTCGGAGGTATCGATTGGGAAATCAAGCGACTTTTCGACGTGATGGCTCATCAAGACTATCCAGGCCCATTGTCTGGAAAGATCGGAGGAGCATTCACTGCTGGGGGAAGCCCTGGTAGTGGTGCAGAACTAGCTTTGCTTAGTATGCTTCATGTCTTACTCAACCATGGAATGGTCATCCAGGGAAACGCCCACTCATCTCATTACGGCCCAATAGCACTTTCTGAATCTTCCGAGGATTCTATTGTTTCAAAATGTTACGAGTGGGGCCAACACTGGGGTCAATTGGTTTGCAAACTCCACGGATGAAGATATAACCAATTAATCCAAAATCATGTGAGGCACTATGCTCACTATAGTGCTGTTGGCAAAGGGCGAAGGGGCATTATTAACCTTGCAAATACGGAATTTAGAAGAGGGCAGCTATGAAAAATTTGTTAATGTTCTGATTGCCGTTTTGTTAATTACTGCTTGCGGGGGTACGGCTGCTGCTCCC
>DJMH01000029.1:3448-36123 GCA_002435305.1 Dehalococcoidia bacterium UBA6495 | reverse complement strand
CGGGGGTACGGCTGCTGCTCCCTCGGCACACAAGGTGGTAGCCACCAGAACAACTGACTTAAACCAAATTTCGCAGGCCGCTCCTGCACAACCTCTTGGACAGGAAAGTAGACCAGAAGACAAATATGCGTGTGTGATAAACCCGGACGGTTATTGTATTTTCTTAGGAATGCCCCATGGAGCTGGCCTCAAGCCAAATACTGAACACATAGTAGACGGTGATGAAGTTTTCCTCTTTTCCATGAATGAGGCTGTGGCAGTAAACTCCGCCGGTGAAATTCTACAAGCTAGAGGAACCCCTGCTTTTGACGGGGACGAACTCGCGAGACATTTAGAGGACGGAATGACGGATGATGAGAAAGCTTTTCACAGAGTGATGGCCATCATGTTTCCGATTCGTAATGCTCTCATGTACCACATTGGGGAGGTAAGTCAGGCTGAGTGGGATGAATTAGTTTCAGAACTCGAGATAAGAGGAATTAAGGATAGAACTTTTACAGATGGTGCTACGCCCAAGGACAACTATTACGGAAGGAAAGATATTTTTGAAGTAGCCAAAAACCCAAAAGGCAAGGATATCCATCACGATGTAATGAAATTTCTTGAAGAAGCAGGTCTGTATTTTCTATGTCATGTCACCAGTGATAACTTCGGTCAAATGCTTCAGGATACCCATCCGGAAGGCCACGACCCTTGCGAAGATGCCAAGATAACGGAGAAGATACCTTTCTAATGCTCAACTTATCTATCGCATTTTTATTTGGTATTGGAATTCAGGAATATCTGGGGAACTACTCCAGCATTTGAATAGCATCCCTCATAAAGACTGTCCCTACGGATAGACGTGCCTGAGTCCGTAGAACTATTTCTTCCGACGGTGTATGTACCTTTTCCCGTATCTGTAGGCCAAAAAAACTATTAAGCCTATCCCAATTAGGATGGGTGAAAAGACAATGAGGCCTATCAAAAAATTTGCGATATGTTTAGAAAAAGAAACCATAGCCCTCACTGAATTGTCCAGGGAGTCGAAAAACCTCCACCCACTGCCCGTGATAGGTACTTCTTCTGTCATATAGATATTCAAAATAGAGTTATCTGTAGTTTTACTAAGGTATTTCATCCTCCCCTCTAGACTATCTATCTCCCCTCTCAGTCTCATTAGTTCTCTCTCTACGCTCATTATCTCTTCTACATTGGCTGTTTCGGAAAGTAGTGCTATGAAACGATTTTCCGTCTGCTTCATCACATTTAATTTTGCTTCGATATCTACAAATTCTTCAGTCACATCATTAGAATTAATATTCTCATTGGTAACTTTTGTGGCAATATTCTTTAATGCCTCAATTAATTCATAAAATGATTCCTTCGGAATTAGAGCCGATATGTTGGCATATCGGTTGAAAGAGTCGCCTGAATCGGACGAGGTGATATTGCCACCGTATTGAATGACCAATACTCGAGTTTCTTCTAAAGCAGTCGATACATTTTGTACTTCTAAAGATAAATTCCCATTTATTTGGATCCTAGGTTCTGGTGAACTTTTTGAGTAACTTTCAATACCAGGTGACGGGGCATAGGCAGGGGCTGCCATGGCATAGTCAGAGGATGTAGCAGACTCCATTGTTGAGGCCCCCGACACAGAATTAACCTCGTTTGAACAAGAGTTAAAAAGACTGATTGACAGCACCATGCAAATAATAATAAAAGTTTTCATCTAAACAAGTTTTACCGTGGGCTCAAAGCCAATATTTACCTTTCATGACATTGTACGTCAGCCAAAGGAGAAGGAAAGTGTATTTCAACTTAGTACTACAGAACTGAGAATTAAGTGAGAATCACAGCATTATTTTCAAGAAGTGGGAAATTCGAGGCTGTCACCATTTCTTGAATCTGCCACCACGGTGATGGCAACTAGGTGCTCATATCTCTCTTTTAACTTTGGATTCCAAGGGGACATTCCATTAATTGTGTGGCTTTTTTCCAGAACATCTCCTAAACTGCCGGCAAAGCTAGGTTCAATTAAGGAGGGTAGTAATGAGGTTTCAAGGTAAGGTGGCTATAGTTACAGCGGCGGCCAATGGGATTGGAAAGGCTACCTCGAGGATCCTTGCGCGGGAAGGAGCTCAGTTAGTGGCTGTGGACATAAACCCTGGAGCCCTCGCAGAGTTGACCAAGGCAATAGAGATTGAGGGGGGAAGCGTTAGCGCCGTTGAAACAAATGTATTGGAAAGCAACCAGGTCAAGGAATTAGTGGACTCAGTGATCGGCAAGTTTAACAAAATTGATATTTTGGTAAACGCGGTCGGAGGCAGCACTATTATCCCAAATAGTACAGCCTCGGTAGACAACCTTTCGCTGGAGGACTGGGATAAGATCATCCAATTTAACTTAAGGGGTACTTTTTTATGCACTAGCACTGTTATTAAGCAGATGAAAAAGCAAGGCAATGGAAAAATAGTCAACATATCTTCTGACGCAGCTCACAGCATGGGCGACCCTAGCAGCGCTTATGTCGCGGCCAAGGCAGGTATCATGGCTTTCACCAAAAAGGTTGCCAGAGAGGCTGGACCCTACGGTGTGACCTGCAATGCAATCGCCCCTAGTGTGACCTTGAGTGAAAGAGTAGGACCAAGGTGGGAACAAAGGTCAGAGGAAAACAAACAACAGATTCTCGAGCAAATTCCCTTAAGGCGTGTGTCCCAACCTGAAGACCAAGCCAAGGTCATTGCTTTTCTAGCGTCGGGTGATGCAGATTATGTTACCGGGGTAACGATTGATACTAGTGGTGGTCGATACTAAAGAAGAAGATTCGTGCCTATACATCCCTGAATCTGCCAATTGGTCTAATACTACGGTGAAACTTCAAACATAATCGTAGGGCTGTTCACCATATTGGTTGTAGCCCTCCCGGCCTTTACGACCATAAATGACAATTGCCATGACGATGTGGAGTAATAGACAGAGTAATTGTAGTAATCCTGCGGACTCCCATACCGAAATCGTCATAAGCACGTACCACGACCCCTCAATTAGAATCACCCACTTCCCACTCCAGCCAACATCATGAAACCGCCTCACACATAGCGATACATAGGGCAGTATCACTAGCACATCTAAGTACAAATCAACACCCAAAAATCCAGCTATGTAGTATCCCAAAATAAAAGGTATGAGATTAACCCAAAAAATAAAAAACAGCCAAAATTCCCTGACTGTTGCTCGTCCCTTATAGTCAAAGATGTTTCGTAAGGGCTGTACAGGGCTTTTCACCAACAACACGGCGAAAATAGCGAGCCATCCGAATATATATGTTGTGAAGCTTTTCCTAGCCATCTTCCCATCCTAGCTCAAATAATAGTAATGAACTAGGAGAATTCAAACCCGGTCTTATTGTTATTGGAAAATGATTCCAGAGACTGTCAGATGATCATCTCTATCAGATGATCGTCTGGTATTATATTCACCATGAATTGCCCCACTTGCGGAAAAGAAAATGAGCCCTCTGCCCAATTCTGTGGGATATGTGGCTCTCCACTAACCGATCAACAGGCCACAGGCATTGATTATGGTGTCGATTCATCAAAACCCATGGTTGGCTTCAGTGAGGCTATCAGCTTAGGATTTAAGAATTACATCAACTTCAATGGCCGAGCAACGAGAGCGGAATATTGGTGGTGGTTTTTATTTATAGTGGTTACGGGAGTGGTTCTGGCAACTATTGATTCCATAACCGGCATTGGTGCGTTACAAAATATATTTAACTTAGCCACACTTATACCTGGTTTAGCACTGGGAGCAAGAAGGCTGCACGACATAGGAAAATCTGGATGGTGGCAGCTATTATGGTTTGCGATTATCGTTGGCTGGATTATTATGATTGTTTGGTATTGCAAGCCTGGAAATCAGCTTGGCAATAAATACAATATTTAGTATCAACAACACTCTCATATAGTTCAAATCTGAGTGGGTTTGTAGGCCCATTAATGTGATGGATAGCGACACCGGAACCCCACCCATCACATTACTTCAGAGTATGAATCCTATTACTGACTGTGCATTATCCGGCTCACAATTCGTACAGGAGGTTGAGTAAGCATTTCCGGAATATCTCCCAGCTTACTTACAGCCTCTGACTGCTGTTCTTGAATATCCTTAAGATTCTCAGCAAACCTCGATATCCGTATTTGGTTAACAGGTCCAGCTATTGGTCGACTTACAACTGGCGGTACTGTGGATGTAGAACTAGCCCGGTTTTCAATGAGAGCATTAACCAACTCATCTCTTTTGCTAGGTATACAGTGCATAATTGTTCTAGAAATAATTTTTGGCTCAAAGCCATCGGGAAGAGAACTCATGGGTTCGCTAAGAATCTCCGAAACTACCCAGGTTGCTCTTTCACATAGGGCATCAATGGCATCGAGTCTTTGCATAGTTACACTGTCGTTGAGAGAAGCCTCTTGCAAAGCATCAAGTTCATCCAATGTTTGAAATCCACCGACAAGGCTGACTATCGCGGGCCGGGCGATTGTCGGATTTCCCACTGAGACAGGGACGGCAACATTTCCTGGTCTTCCTACGGCCACCACCGACTCTATAACAGCTTCCAGTACAGCACTAGTTTTACCTGGACTGGGATATCTTAGAAAATTCATGAAATATGACATTTTGGTCGCTCCTATTAACGATTGTTAGTTTTTTTTACTTTAAGAATTAATTAAAATTGTGTCAATACGTGTTTTATCGAAGTGAATCACCCAGACATTGCATGCGATAGGTTAGGCACGATGTTGTCGGTGAGGAACGAAAGGAATTAATCTATATGTAATTAGCGCGACGTCAATAAATATGCCATTATCCCCCTACATACATCGCAGGAGGATAATATGGATACTGAACTCACCGTTGCCGTTGCCCAAATACTGACCGGAGCAGCAACCCTGGTAGTTGCATTCTTTCTAGCAGGGCAGCTTGCATTACAACGTAAAGTGTTGTCGAGAGCCCACGAAGATGCCGACAGAGAACTCACTCTAACTTCTCTAGGATTATTTCTTCAATACCTACAATCTCGAACAACTAGTGACTCTCTGCGGCAACTCTATGCAAAAAGACACGAAGGTTTGGATAATTTGGACGCTTCAGACCTTGATGGTTTGTCAACACATCTCAGGGCTGGGTATCTACTGACCAACACTGAGTGGAGATTGAATAGAAATAGAAATTTACCAGGGTATTACATTAAAAGATTCGATGGTCTCATGGATTCGGTAGGCGGCCGCCAGTACTATGTTCAGTCAGGTAGAGCTATCATAAACCAACCCAACCTGATTGAATTTGCCGATGACGTGTACGCCAAATTGGAGGGAAACCCGGTTCCGGAAACAGCTGGGAAGGCTATCGGCTTCGTATCCTAACAATCACATGTGAAACGTGTACTCTTCACATATCGTGGTTCAAACACCATACCTGGAAATGATTGGCAGCCTTTCTGGGACGCTACCAACCATGCCTACATTTATTCTGAGGAGCGTAATAAACTTATTCCAAGAGCAGCGTTAGCCAAGCAAAACCCAACATAGCCAATCACAATCAGTTGATTACTGTAATCGATGACACATATTGCTGTGGTAAATATCCCAGCTATCACCATAACTGCGGCTATAATTATATGAAAGTTTTTTTGTTTTAGTATGCCTATTCCTATAACTAGGAACCCAATAAACATTAGTGCAGTAGCCATTGCGCCAATCGCGTTGCCTGCCGCAAATAAAGTCTGAGCAGTCTGTATTGAACCAAGCGAAGCAGCTTCAGCCACACCCATTTGCAGACCTCCCTCCGCCACAAATCCCGGTGCAGCAATAACCATAAGTAGGAAACCAAATCTCGCCATAAGATGACCAGAGCCTCCTTCCATCGAGTTCCTTATATAGCCCAAACATGCGACTACTACAAGAAACAGTAGTGTGATAATTGGGAAAATAGCCTTGACTGCATTGCTGTTTTCTCCCAATGCAGCTATGTACGATTCTGGCTTGTCTGGACCATTATCAAATCCCAGTATCGCACCAAGTATTATCCAACCAACAAAAGCTAGTATTGGGAAAACTGCTAGAGATAGACTGACTAATTTTTGATTGCTCATTACATCCTCCTGAATTGTCTAATCAGGATTTTGTCAAGAATTGACACCTGATAATACTTTCTTCACTAATAACCTACCATTTAACAGAATTATTTCATCGCACTTTTCTACTCGTTTTTATTGAACTTTCTGGAGGCAACCGAAGAAGAACTCTTCCCGATGGTAGTTAAATATCAGGCTTGGTAGTAAAAGAGGGTTTTAACGAACATAGGTGGGCCATATTCATATCTACTCAAAGATTAGTAATACTTATCATGGGTGATGGGCCCGTGATGAGGTTTAATTTGATATGGTACGTAGCTGGAGAAAATCTTCTTGTCGAAATCAAATTGGAATTAAAATGAGAGAAGAATTATGTAGAGACTGTGACAACGATAACGTCACAAGAATAGAGAAAAATAAAGAAACTCCATTAATACTCCTAATGGACAACCATTTCAGATGCAAGGATCACGCATTGGATTTTCTTGATCGGCGTGAAAAAATGCTTAAAAATTCCACGAACCTACCTACCTCCATTACAGAGCAAAGAATGCTTGATGAAGTTAGAGTAATGAAAGCTAAATTTAAGTGATCAAGTAGGAGAATAATCCAGGCAGTGACAAGCACTTTTTCCGACATAAGAATCTTAGATTTCAGCCGAGATATTCCAGGAATGTATGCGTCTCTTTTGATGAGTGACATGGGAGCCGAAGTAATTAAAATAGAGCCCCTTGGCGGGGATCCATTACGCTCTGATCCGAATTATAGATTCTATAATCGAGGTAAAAAAAGCGTCTGCTTGGATCTTTCCTCTGACAAGGAAATGCAGAATCTCCACTCTCTCATTAAATCTTCTGATGTTATTGTTACTACCTGGCTCCTGTCTGAAGCCAAATCTACTTTTCTTGATTACGAGAGTCTTTCCAAAATCAATCCGTCGATTTTGCATTGTTCAATACCTCCTTATGGAGATGTTGGTCCGATGGCTGATATCCCAGGGGATGAGGGTACTGTCGGTACATATGCAGGTATACATGAAGGACAAGGTGGAGAGACTGGGACGCCACTATACGTCCAACTGCCGTTTCCTACCTATGGTACGGCCTTCACAGCGTCTCTTGCCGTGTCTGCAGCATTGTTTGAAAGGGAAACCAGTGGATTAGGGCAAAAAATCGAAGTTCCTCTCTATGCAGGGTCAACGGCGATGCAAGCTACAGGGCTCATCAGTGGTGAAAAAGTGATTACTCCAGCAAGGCGAAGAGGTCCGGGGCCATCAACTGGCTTACCAGTATATCGTCTGTACAAATGTTCAGATGACTGGATCTTTGTGGCATGCGGGAATAATGTTTTCTGGAATAAGTTATGCATAGCCTTGGAATGCTTTGATTTGTTAGAGGATGTTCGTTTTTTGGAAGCACCTTGGAACATTCCTTCAGAGCACTGGTCGGATTTGGCGGAGATATTGGAACCAATTTTCGCTTCCAATTCCAGAGAACATTGGTTAAACATCCTCAGGGAAAACGACGTGCCGTGTGCCCCAGCCGAGACTCGAGAATGGTTTTCCCAGCACCCACAAGTCATTTACAACGAAATGCTACAAAAAATAGAAGACCCTGAATTAGGATTAACCACACAGGTTTCACCTCCTTTAAAATTCTCTGTTTCGAAGTCCCCCAAACCTGGGCCAGCGAGGTACCCTGGAGAAGATAATTTTTTGTTCACAACTTGCATTCCTAAAGAGTCGACTCCTCTAGGGAAAATAAGCCGGCATCCTTTGGATGGAATAAAGGTCGTAGATCTTACTGGATATATAGCTGGGGCATATGGAACGACTCTATTGGCAGACCTTGGGGCAGATGTATTGAAAATAGAATCGTTCGCCGGAGATGGATTCAGACAAAATGGAGCAGCTTTTCAAGGGTGGAATCAAGGCAAAAGGGGAATGATTCTAAACCTAAAAGACCCTAAAGGATTAGATATATTTCATCAGTTAGTCAGAGAAGCTGATGTTGTTGCGGAAAACTACAGGGGAGGAATAGCTGAAAATCTGGGTGTTGATTACGAGAGCCTCCGTAAGGTAAATCCTAAAATTATTTACTCAACGGTAAATGGTTATGGCCTTACTGGGCCATTCAGTGAATATCCTGCCTTCGATCCCCTTATTCAGGCCCAAGGGGGTGCAATGAAAGATCAAGGAGGCTCTGGGGATCCTGTCTTCTTAAGAATTGCCGCCTCTGACTACTCATCAGCGATATTGTCAGCATATGGAATCGTCTCGGCTTTGTATTATCGATCCCGCCATAACGAAGGTCAGCATGTTGAAATTTCTTTAGTAAACGCTGCCTTCGCGTATCAAGCGGCAGAATATTTCAATTATCCAAATAAGCCAACAAAACCCCGACTATCATCGGTAGGTCAATCGGTCGACTACAGGCTTTATAAAGCCGAGGATGGATGGTTCTTTCTTTCCTGTAAAGAAGACATCGAATGGAACAAGATGTGCCATGCGGTAGGAATGTCCGGTTTAGCTATCCACAACAAAGAGTCCCGGGCTGAGAATCAAGACGTCCTTAATCAAAAACTTGAGTCATTATTTATAAGTGATCAAGTATCGGTATGGATAAATATTTTCCGGAAATCAGGGGTGAAATGCGCCACAAATAAGAGTCTTCGGGCAATTCATGATGATCCTCAAGCACATTCACTCGGCCTCATTACCGAAAATGATTCATACAATTTAGGGCGCATAAAATTGCAAGGGCTTCCCTTTAGATTTTCACGAACACCAGGGAAACTAGATTTACCGGCCCCAGACCATGGCGAACATACGGATCAAGTACTGGGAGAACTCGGGTTCTTGGAAGAGAATATAGTGACTCTCAGAACAGCGAGAATAGTGGGATAGAAACAATCAAATTAGGGTCATACAAATGAAAATTAGCTCAATTGAGTATGTAGTATTGGAAGAACTTCACCCTTTTGTTTTCATACATACAGATGAAGGTATCACCGGCATAGGGGAATGTTTCAGACGACAACCATTAGTAACCAAGACAGTTGTGGAAGAACTTCTCACACCTGCCCTCTTAGGTAAGGACCCAGTTGACACTGAAGCTAGATTTAGAGATATGGCAACAGCAGGTCAGGCTTTGGAAATAGGCGGAGCCATTTGGATCGGTATTGCAGGTTTGGATATTGCAATGTGGGACCTTAAAGGAAAAATTCTCAACCTACCTATTTACAAACTGCTCGGAGGAAAGGTGAGGGAAAGGGTACCTGTATACGCTAGTTCAATGGCTCGAAACCTTACACCACTGCAAGAAGCAAATAGAGCCCTATCGTTTGTAGAGAAAGGTTACACAGGATATAAATTACACAGTGCAGTTCCGGGCAAAATTGATGACTCTGCGGATCAGACAATAGACACTGTGACTGAAGTAAGAAAGGCAGTGGGTGACGACATTGATATATTAGTAGACGTGAATGGGGCTTACTCCGTGCATCATGCAATCGAAATAGGTAAACAACTTGAAGAATTGGGAGTGTTCCACTTTGAAGAACCCCGACCTCATTACGATCTGCCCGGTCTTGCTAACGTGGCTGAGGCACTTGATATCCCCATAGCCTCGGGAGAAATGATATACAGCCTATATGAATACAGAGAACTCATGATGAGAGGAAAAGTAGATATCATCCAACCCGACATTGTTAAAACACCTGGTTTCACGACTCTAATTAAAATAGCTAATTTAGCAGAATCTCTTGGCATTCCTATAACCTGCCACAATACTCAACCAACCATCAGTACCGTAGCCCACGCCCATTTTGTGGCGGCAACCCCAGGTGCTCCCTACGCTCAAGAATATAACATTGAATCGGTTTCAATCAGAGACGAGCATCCCATACTGTCTGAACCCTTGCAGATAACGAACGGGTTTTTGGAGGTTCCCAACGGGCCAGGACTTGGAGTCGCTCTAGATATGGAAATGGTTCACAAATTGAAGACCTAATTGGTCAAGACAAAATGAAAATCCCCCAGCCAGTTAAAAGAACCAAAACTAGGGGATACCCTCTGCCGCTTCGATAATCTGGAGGAGCGGCCATTAAAAATGTAAATACATAATAGCTTTTTTGTTCTATATTGTCAAATAGTTTCCGAACATTATATCTAAAAGACTTTATTTTTTTAAATTAATCTCATTAATTAATTTCCATTTATCGGAACACTGTTCCACAAACCCTATTCCGGCAGTTATTATACAAGCATAGGAATGCTTAATATGACTAATCTCGACCATCGGCCCGACAAAGATAGACAGTATTCTGGGTTAGCCAATTTGGTGAAAAAAGTGCGGCTAGAAAAAAAGCTGTCCCAAAGGGAATTCTCCAGAATGTTAGGAATGAGTAATGCCTACGTAGCACATTTGGAGAGCGGTAAAATTCAACCTTCCGTGAAAACTTTGCGGAACATTTCCAAGACTCTAGGACTTCCATATAACAGGTTGGCATTGCTCGCCAAATACATCGATCACAGCATATTTAATCAACCAGTTAATGCTGACGATTCAATCCGGATTAGAGCTATAGCAGACCTAACGGATGAAGAATGGCAGTCCGTTTTGGACTACGTTAATTACGTACGCACCAAAAGAAAAATTTGAGTTCGATGGCAGCAACTAGGTGGTAAATAGGATGGGGTTTCTCATTTTAGGAGCTATTTCAGTTTCAGATAACTCAACCACGTCTTTCTGATAGATTTGAATCCTGTGATTTCCAAAATCCGTTATGAACAATCTGAATTGATCATCCACTTTCACCGTCATAGGGGCGTTCAATCTCTGGGTCTTCTCAAAATCACCCTCGGCACGCAGCCTTAGGGTAACCAGGTTACTCAAAATATATTGTTTCCCAGACCTTGAAAGTGAAGCGTTTCCATGGAAACTTTGTATGTATCTCTCATCCTTATTAAAAAGCTGCACTCGGTCATTTTGCCAGTCAGAAACGTATATATCCCCATGTCCATCAACGGCTACCGAAGATGGCCGACGAAACTCTCCTTTCTCGGTACCATGGGAGCCGATAGCAGATTTAAATTCTCCTTCAGAAGTGAACCTCTGAACCCTATCATTTTTCCAGTCGGCAACGAGGACATCTCCGGACTGATCTACGGTTAGACCCCAAGGCATATTTAATTCCCCCTCCCCATCACCAAATCCACCAAATGCCTGTAAATGTTTTCCATCTCTTGTAAATCTTTGAATCCGACTATTCATTGCATCTGAAAGTACAATGTTGCCTTCTGCGTCAAAAGACATTCCAGATGGGCGATTTAGTTGTCCAGGTTCGGAACCTTTTTCTCCCCAAGTGTTGATATGCTCTCCATCTTTGTCCATCACGACAACTTTATGGTTTGCCTCGTCCGTGACATATAGATTTTCATCCTCATCAACTAGCAGAGCTGCCGGCGATTGGAACAGGCTCGCGTCTCCCAGGGTACCCAGATTCTCATCCTCCCAATCGAGCACCCGAACCCAGGTTCCCAATCCTCCCCGAGTTAGAACATATACATTCTCCTTGCCGAACCCAATATCTACCGGATTGGTTGTCACTCTCCTCTGACCCAAAGTCATATAGTATGGATATCCTGATCTCAATAAGTCGAATGGTAATGTCATTGCCACCACCTCCTATATTCTAGTTTGCTCTAAAAGGATTAATTTGTTCGAAATTCCCATATACTATCGGCGCTGCATCAAGCCCCAGCCACTGCTCAATGACAGTTCCATATATGCCTCGAAAATCAATGGTATGAGCCAAATCTTCTCCCTTTTCCCACTTATCACGCTCTAGGGAAGGGTATTCGGAATATAACCCTCCTGCCACTGGTTTTCCCACTAAATATGCCCCTCCTCCGGACCCATGATCCGTGCCTGAACCATTGTCATTAATTCTTCTCCCAAACTCAGAGAAAATAAGCATAACGACATTTTCATCAGCGTCGTGTTCTTCCAAATCAGCAAAAAAATCATTAACGGCCCTGGACATATCTCTAAATAGGCCAGGCTGAGCAGGCAACTGATTGGCATGCGTGTCATATCCGCCCTGCTGGGTATAGAAAACACGGGTTCCCAAATTAGCTGTATGAACGCGAGCTACATCTCTCAGGGACTTGGCTATTGGGTTATCTCCATATTCTACTGTTGACTCATACTGTTGTGGCGCTACCTTAATTAAATCAGCCCCAGACAGTACATCCATACCAGTACGAGACAAATAGTCCATAACTGGTCCGGACCCCACAGCTTGACCGTACATATCTTTAAAAATTTGGAGCGCCTGAACTCGCTGTTGTTGGGCAGAAATTCCACTCATTAATCCATATTCGTCTAAGTTGGATACACTCGTGACCGGAACTCCAGCTTTTGACATTGCCCTTGGCAGCCCCACACCAAAATTAACTCCTGTAAGGGGATTTTCACCGCTAGGGTCTAGCTGCTCAATTACATTACCAAGCCACCCAACCGTCGAAACCTCATCTGGAGCACAGGTATGCCAAATGTCCATACCTCTGAAATGACTGCGATTAGAATCTGGGTAGCCAATTCCCTGAACAACAGAAACCATACCTCTATCGTACAACTCCTTGAAAGGAGCCATCTCAGGGTGCCAGCCTAAAGTCCCATCTAATGGCAAAACATCTTCTTCAGATATATTGAGGAATTTCCTGTTATCGTAATAAGCAGGATTAGAATATGGCACTAACGTGTTCATGAAATCATTCCCACCCGACAGTTGTACCACTACGAAAACAGGATCTTTTTGCGTAAAAGTTGTCATTGTTAGCTACCTTTATTACCTCTACCTCAATAGATTTTTCACTAAGCGAATTGGTATTCTCTCGTTGAAACGATTAATTGAATCATCCGTGCTATTTTCGGAGCATTCTCGACGTTATCTTCATTCGTGCCCAAGTTGACGTCCCCTACCTCCTCAGCGTATTTGCTAAGTGCTATACGAGTTTCCTCACCAACTTCAATCGGGCCGATTAAATCCAAACATCTATCGACAAGATCACCAGATTCAACGACGGGTCCCAATCTTTCCAATATGTCCCTAAACCCTGGACTAGAAACATCATTAAACTGGTTGACGGCGAAATTAACCCTTTCATTAAGGGTTCCCCCATCTATCCATTCATGTCCTGTGTGCCATCCTTCAACAGTTGGAGGATTCATTAGGGCTTGACCCATCACTGCAGTTGTGCCGTAGAGAGTTCCAACATTTTCTCCATCTGCAGGTACAACTGAATATCTACCTGACAATTTGAGTGTCCCCGCTACTAATTCTGCTGGATTTTTAACCTTCTTATAAAAGGAGCTCTTGAAAAAGTCGGAATTAAACATGTAACTCAAAACTGGCCTAATTTCACCATCATTACTCATGAGAATATCGATCATTGTATCAACAGCCTCTGGATTTCGAGGAGGCTCTATACTCCAAGCGGGAACTTGGGCCTCATCCTCGACAAAAAAGTTATACAAATGTCTGCATATGAATAAAGCTGTTGCCCTTTCCTCACATATGATATCAATTATGTCTTCACCGTTGAAATTTCCTTTCCTACCAAGGAATGTTTTTTCGCTGTTATCGTGGTCAGATTCGTTAAAAACAAATTTGGTTTCGTAATGTCCGTAAGGATAGAGCGGTAAAGGTTGTTCGAATGTCCAGCCAGTAAAAGCTCTAGCTACTTGTTTAACATCTTCTTCGCTATAGTTCCCTACACCCATCGAAAACAGTTCCAATAGTTCCCGGCCCCAGTTTTCATTGGGCTGGTCAGAGTGGTTCTCACAATTATCAAGCCAATAATTCATCGATGGATCTTTAGCCAGGTCAAGAAGAATTTGTTTTATGTTCGTTAACCCATTCTCTCTAAACGTTTGAATCTGTCGTATGGTAGAGGGAGTGTGATCACCTTTGTAAGACCCTGTGGCAAAAATATGATGCCAAAAAAGGGTCATTTTCTCCTCTAAGGGACGTTTGGTGTTAATCATTAACCATATCCAACGCCCAGCGGCGGCGGCAATGCCATCGTGGTATGAGTTTTCAGGGTTATATCTTTTTAAATAATCTTCATCGATTTCTTCAAACCGTTCAGGGTGAATTAAGTCTTCCACGATTTCTTCATAAGATTTATCGGATATCTGCTCAAGTTCAAACCTAGATGCACCAAATCCTGCTCGCCTCAGCAGATGTGCTTTCAGTGCCAAATCGTTATTAGTCATTTGAGCTCCTCCTATCAGGTGTTCCTATCCATCAACCTTTCATTGATAGTTACTATATCCCGCTCATTCTAGCCAAGTCGCAATTAATCATCAATGGTTATACCTTTCTTTTCCTACCTTCCAAATAATCAACTAACATGTAGCGACCAAGCTGATCCGGTTTCGTATAAAAAGACCGCCCTTTGTTAATCTTGGCCATTTCATCCATAAATTCCATAAGAAAATAGTTCATCTCGAGCATAAATGTATTTATGACGATACCTTCTCTTGTACATCTCTTCACCTCTTTCAATGTTTGTTCCAATGTCCGAGGGGTTGGGGGGTAGGAAAAATAGGCTTGTCCACCTTCCATATGGGCTGTGGGCTCTCCATCGGTAACCATCAAAATCTGCTTATTCGCCACATTCTGGCGAGCCAAGAGTTGCCTGGATAAAATCAATCCATGATGCATATTGGTACCGGCCACCCAATGATTCCAAGTTGATTCAGGTAAATCTTTACCATCAATCGTCATGCCATAATCTGAGAATCCGACCACAAATAGTTTATCTCTAGGAAACTTGGTTTGTACCAACCAGTACAAAGCAAGAGCCACTTTTTTCGCTGCCGTAAAAGTTCCGTACATACCCATCGAGCGGCTTTGATCAAGCATTAACACTGTTGCCGACTGGGTAAGATGCTCGTGCTCATTACCTTCTAAGTCCTGAGATTTAATTCTAAGTGGTATCGATGACCCTTCTCTAACGACAGTGTTGAAGAGAGATTTTTGAAGATTTATTTCAAAGGATTGGCCAAATTCGTATGGTATTGTCTGCCCGGTAAGATCTCCCCATTCGCCTTTCTTGAAAGTGTCATGGGCACCTAAATTGCCCTTTTTCATCTGCGAAAAAACTTCTCGCATCGCATCTTGTGCAATCTCTCTGACTGCTTTAGGTCCCAATTTGAATCTATCGCGGTTTTTTAATAAATAACCGGCCTCCTCAAGAGCACTTATCATTCGAAGAATTTCCTCAAGCTGGGTGCGAGCCAACTTCCCAAGTAAATCTTCTATATCATCTAAGTCTAAATCCCCAAGCTGGCCCGTCTTCATAGCCTCCTTAATCGCCTCATCTAATTTATCTAAGCGTTTCAGCATCGATAAAACTTCGTTCCCCTTCTCTATCGTCAGCGATTCCGAACCCACAAAGGAGTATTTCTCAAGCTCTTTAAGTAGATCCCCTAGCGGTACCTTGTCATAAGTATATTTTTCTAGTAGAAACCTTCGTTCCTCTTGGCTTCGGTTAGCAATGTCCTTCAAGCCACCAACGGGTCGGTCATCTTGACCAGTAAATCCTTCCTGTACAAGATTACGCATCGCGTCATTGACATCACCAATCTCCAATATATGCTCGGCCAAAACCTCAAACGCTGAATTCCCGCTTTCAAAGGCAGATTGTGATTCAATTTTCTTTGAATATAAATGGGTTTTGGAAAGATTCACACTTCCTCCATGGATTGCAAATCATACATTAATGGAAAGGTCCCCATACGGATATACAACTCCATTGTTCATGCTAGAATCCGTTGGCTGTTATCAGACACTCACCATTATATGAGAGATTTGAAATGAAAATTACAGACATGAGGCTAGAAAGCTATCGGTGGCCTAAGCCTGTGCCTCAGAGCAATGGAAAACATACCTATACCCACGACGGTAGAAATTTTGTTTTTATCGATACAGACGAAGGTATCACTGGCGTTGGCCTCATAGGAGGCCTTCATACATCTGATTCAATCAGCAAAGCAATCTTTGAACACTACAAAGAATCAGTCATCGGCGAAGATCCTTTTTGCAATGAAAAAATTTGGGATAATCTTTGGGAACCAAAAATATCAGGACGTAGAGGAATGACTACCAGGGTCATAAGCGGAATTGACATTGCCCTCTGGGACATAAAAGGGAAAGCCGCGAACCAACCTGTCTATAAGCTTTTAGGAGGATACACACAAAAAGTTCCTGTATACATTGCGGGTGGGTATTATGAAGACGGAAAAGGCCTGAAGGAACTGCAGGAAGAAATGCTGACTAGCGTGGGCATGGGTGCCAATGCTGTGAAAATGAAAATAGGTGCTGTCAGTAGCAACGAGGATGTTGAAAGAGTTAAGGCCGTTCGAGAAGCTATTGGACCAAATGTGAAATTAATGGTGGATGCAAACTGTGCCTACCGCTTTTACGAAGCAATCGAGATTGCAAAAAAAATGGAACCTTATGACATATTCTGGTTTGAAGAACCGATCGCTCCAGATGATTACAAGGGCCACCAACTTATAAGCCAATCTACTACTATTCCTATTGCTACGGGTGAAAATGAATATACAAAGTATGGATTCAGAGATCTAATAGAAAGTAGAAGTGCTGCAATCTTGCAGCCTGACGCGCTCATAATGGGGGGAGTAACGGAATTTATGAAAGTATCTGCCCAAGCTCAGGCACACAACCTTCCTATAGCCCCACATGGTAAACAAGAAGTTCACATACATCTATTGTGCGCAATACCTAATGGTCTAATTCTAGAATATTACAGAGAGGAAACAGACCCTATATTCAATCAAATATATGAATTTACCCTTCAAGTCGAAGACGGATATGTTAGCCCTCCTGACCTTCCTGGGTTTGGAATAAACCCTAATATGGACATTTTGAAGCAATACAGAGTTTCATGAATTAAACACGTGGTATAACAATAAATGACTTACCCAGAATTAACATATGGCCCGATAACCAAAGAAGAAGCCGAATCCCTGTGGGAAACCATATACCAATCACTTCATAGACACGCGCAGCCAGGTTGGAACGAACACGTAGGTTACGAGCAATTTCGAGCCGTAAGATTAAAAAATAAAATACTCGGCGGAATGGGAATAATCGATCTGGGCCAATGGTTCGGCGGGAACATCGTAAGAACTGGTGCAGTTACATCTGTTGGGGTTGCTCCTGAAGGAAGAGGCATCGGTGCTGCTTCAGTGCTTCTCAGGAATTCGCTTGCCGAAATGTACGAACGAGCTATTCCAATATCTACTTTATTTCCATCGAGTACCCGAGTGTATCGCTCTTTTGGATATGAGCGATCAGGAACAAAATTTACATACGAAACCACGGTAAAAGAAATGAAGGCTCCATTAAATGAGCTAGAAGTTATTGAATCAAATCCTTCTGAACGTGAAGAGACTTACCTTTTATATAACGAGAGGGCGGAATTGAGTAATGGAAACCTAGACAGGGGATCTGTCCTCTGGGATCTTATTTTGGAGACTCCAGGACGAAAAATATTTCATTACGTCGTGATGGACGGTGGCAAAGCGGTAGGCTATGTTAACTTTCAACAAGCCCGATCGGCGGATCATATAAGGGTAAGAGATATGGTCGCTTTGAACTCTAAGTGTGCAGAAAGGCTACTCCGTTTCTTCTACGATCATAGAACTGTAATTGACACAATCTCATGGAACGGACCTCCAAATGATCCTATGAGGCTGTTGATGGAAGAACAAGAGGTGAAAATTGCCTACAATAGAGACTGGATGTTGAGAATAATCGATATCAAAAAAGCAATTGAATCCAGAGGTTATCCAAAGGATATTCAATCAACACTAACCCTAAATTATGAAGACCCGATCTTGCCGCAAAATTCAGGTACTTGGACAATAGAAATATCTGAGGGAAAAGGAATGGTCAGTAAATCTAATTTGCCAGGATTAACTTTGGGACCTCGCGGTCTCGCACCGTTGTACACAAGTCATCTCACTGCTTTCGATATCAAAAATATGGGCCTGATTGAAGGCTCAAGCGACGAACTAGCCAGGGCATCTTTAATATTCAGCGGGCCAAAACCATGGATAGGTGACCAGTTCTAATATTGAAATCTGCTACCCGTCCAAGAGACTTTACCTATTCACACTACCTCTTATACGGCATTTGGGTATCCAAATTATCCATGTAATACTGGACTTGCTGGACCCCGAAATTCTCTTGCAATTGAATCGTCAAACCGCCATCAACGGGGAGGGCATGTCCCGTAATAAATGAAGCTTCATCTGAACATAAAAAAGTAGCCGCGTTGCCGATGTCCTCCGGAACTCCCGTTCTTCCAACGGGATATTGATCTTCAAAAAATTTCAACCCCGAGGGATTATCTTTCCAGACGCTTTCTTTTATCCTCTCTGTAACAATATGGCCAGGGCATATTGCATTCACTCTAATTCCCTGCCGGCCATAATCGACGGCCATCTGTTTAGTCATAGCGATAACTGCTGCCTTGCCTGTTTCATAGGTTAATGCCTTCCTCGCGACTAAAAATCCATGTACCGAAGATATGTTCACAATTGATCCCGAACCAGTCTCCAGCATTAACGGAATTGCATATTTTGATCCTGCGTAGACTGAAGTGACTAAGGCTCTGATATCCTCCTCCCACCTTTCTTCCGTAACTTCCAATGCTCCGCCTTGCTGACCATCAGCTGCTGCATACGCATTGTTAACCAAAATATCCAACTTCCCCCAGTAGTCTCTAGCCTTACCGATCATTTTTTTTAAGTCTTCATAAGAAGTCACATCGGTTTCAACACATTCAACAATACCTGAATCTTTCGAGATCTGGTTAGCGGTATCTTCAGCCGTCTCTAGATCCAGGTCCGCTATTAAGACTTTGGCACCGGCCCGGGCTAACCTTCTTGAAATTCCTCCACCAACACCCTGTGCACCTCCCGTCACGATTGCAACTCTGTCTGTCAAATCAAACATGTATGTCCACCTTAAATCTATTATTTATACCTTAAAACAAATCCGTCTCATTTAACATCCAGCGTTATTTCTCCCAATAAATCCATATTTAAAGTGGCTTCCATACCAGGTTTAACTGCAATGGGTAGGATTATGCTCCCCGTAATTACTATGTCTCCCTTTTTCGAAGAATCTCCCATCGTATTTATTCGGAAAGGGGAGCCAGGTCAGTACTCATCAAAAAAAAGAGGGTGTCTGACTATATTTCCTGTACAACTTATCTGCCGCTTTTTGGGTTTGGTTTCCGTGTTTTACCTCGAAAAAATATTATTCTCGAAACGGGCTGTCCCTCCACTCAAGTGCAGCTTTTAGTCCTTGCTGACTGGAAATTTCATTAAACTCTTTGACAATCGGAGATTGGTGAGAAACCGCGTCGGTTTCAGCAGCAATAACCTGCATCATATTACGACCCATCAAATCAAGAGCTTTATTCACTATGCTTTTGTTGGCAGCTAACATTTCCCACGGTATTTTCGCCATTTTTATAGCCAAATTTTCCACCGCCGCATCCAGTCCTTCTGCAGGAACAGATTTCCAAACTAATCCAATATCACTCGCCTCTTTACCAGACACAGTTTCTCCAGTTAGCATGAACCATTTTGCCCATTGTGGACCAACCATGTAAGTCCACATGTGGGTGGGTGGAGTCCCCATAGAACGAACGGGCGGAAACCCGATATTCGCATCTTCAGCAGCAATTATGATGTCACAATGCAAGGCCAAATCAGTGCCACCAGCTATAACATGCCCATGAATACCCGCTATGACTGGCTTACTTAGATCAAAAATTGAAGTCATCAATCTAGCTGTTTTTTGCAATCTCTGCATATCTGAGCGGATATTTCCTCGTCGAGCCTCGGTAGTTTCTCTATCTTCATCGGATTGAGGAGGAGTTATATCGTATCCGGCACAAAATGCCCGTCCAGCTCCTCTTAGAGTTATCACCCGTATTTCGGGGTCCTCATCAGCATTGGTCAGGCATTCGATCAATTCAGATTGTAATTGTTGACTCAAGGCATTGAGTTTCTCAGGGCGATTCAGGGTTACTCTAGCTATTCCGCCTGATGCCTCATATTTTATGAATTGGTAAGACATCTATACTTCTCCTCCTTCTATATCTTTCAAATCTTAAAAACTATTTCTAATAGCTTTCTTGTTTTTGTTAAGGAACACATTAGGAACAGCGAAATATTATCACGGAGAAGTATTAGAATTGGGTTTTGTTTTCTTGATTTATCAAATCAAGAAAACAATGGGGACGAATTTTGAAAAAATTTGCTGAAAATATGTATCGCTGGCACCCCTCTCCTCCCTTCTTTTATGGCTGGGTAGTCTTAGGTGCAGCATCAATTGGAGCTTTAATAGCCACATCTGTAGCCCAAACTGTATTCGGTGGAGTTCAAGACCTAATTGCGGGAGAAATAGGATGGGATAGAAAAACTATCGCTTTAGCCGCTACTCTCGGGACATGGGCATCAGGCTTAACAATGCCCTTCATAGGGAAGTTGGTGGATAGATTTGGGCCCAGGTGGATGATGCTTTTCGCTTCTTTATTGGTTGGTACAGGCATCATTTATTTTTCTGGAAGCCAATCCATTTGGCAATTCTTCGTTGGATATATCGTTGTAAGAGCCATAGCGGGACCAAATTTACAAAATCTGATACCTCGCACGATCGCGGTGAATTTCTTTGAAAAGAAACGGAATTTTGCAATGGGAATCACTTCTTTAAACAGAATAATCGGAGAATCAATCAATATACAAATCATAACTGCAATTGCTACCACCTACTCCTGGAGAACAGCGTACAAGGCAATTGGATTTGTATCCATTCCGTTGTCATTGCCTATTTTTCTATTGATCAGACATAAACCGGAAGATGTCGGGCAACTGCCAGACGGTGATCTCCCAGGAAGCAAAGACTCCATAAACACCAAGCCGTCGGAGACCACTTGGCCAATTCTTAAAATAATGTCTGTACCATCATTTTGGTTCATAATGTGCGGTGAATTCGTCGCAGTGACTTCAACCTCAATGGTCTTGTTTCAGGTTGTCCCATTTCTAACAGATGGTGGGATTTCTCAAAATGCAGCAGCTGGTGCTTTGACTTTAGGCAATGTATTAGGAGGTCTTTCGGTGCCTGTGTGGGGATATTTTACAGATAGATTCACAACAAAAAAAATTGCTATATGTGCTTTAGGTATGGCCATTGTACCCACCATTCTTTTTACTGTAATAAACATTCCAGCATACGGATTTATACTGGTGGTAATTTGGACCACAACCACTAGCCTCATTTTCGTACTTGGTAGCATGATCTTAGGAACTGTATTTGATAGAGCATCCTTCGGCACAGTCACGGGAATGACCGGCCCGACCAGAACTGCTGCGATGGGTTTAGGGCCTTCAGTTGGCGCATTCACAGTAGCATGGGTTGATAGCTACCAGCCCATTTTTATAGCCACAGCAATTGGTTACTTCTTAGTGATATTTCTCTATTATAAAGTCACGACTGGAAGCTCTCAGAGATGAAAGTACGCATTCTTCTCCTGACTTTTTCAGCTAATTGAGTTGGTTGTATCTCAAATGCGTGTGTTGCCCCAGGGTAAACATTTAAGATAGAAGGGTTTCCGGAAGCAAACCATCTTGAATGCATAAACAATGTGTCATCCAGCAATGGATCCGTTGTGCCTACAGTGAAAAGTGCAGGTGATAATTCATGTAATGGTGCATAGAGAGGCGACACATCGGGATCCTTTCGATCTTCTTCCCCTAAATACTGATCAAAGAACCAATTCATTATCGGAGTACTCAAGACCAAGTTTCTATCTCCCCATAGTCTCACACTCGGGCTTCCTGACAAGTCATATACACCGTATACAAGATTCGCACCCGAAAACCCACTGTATCCGTGTTTATCCCGCATTCGAATCATAGTTGATGCAGAAAGATGCCCACCCGCCGACTCTCCTCCAATTACAACCTTGTCGGTACCAAATTCGTCCATGGCATTACTGACTGCCCACAAGGCCGCGATTTCACAGTCATCTTGTGCGGCTGGATATGGATGTTCAGGCGCAAGTCTGTAGTCCACACTGATAACCGCTGCATTGCATTCTGTCATGATTTCTTCCAATTCAGGGTCTCGATGATGAGCCCTGCCCATAACCCATCCTCCTCCATGGATATGAAGGTACACGCCATCTATTTGATCCTGTGGTATGAAAGCTCTTACAGCAACTGACCCTTGATCACTTTGAATTTCTCGTTCAATCGCTTTATCTGATATAACGGGTTTGGGATTACGACCAGTTCCTTCCTCTCTTTCTCTCCTGACTTCGACAGGGTCCCGTTGATATATAGGCTGATATTCCGCTAATTCTTTTTCCAGATTCAATACGAAATCTCTGACCTCTCTTTGCATATCCACGGTGTAAAAAATATTCTCTTCCTGCATCATTTCCTCGTTATTCTTCGAAACTTATACAACCTTGAGAGATTTCAAATTTCTTCGTTTATTCTTTTAGCTGAGTCTCCAATTTATTGCCTTATATGCCCGTTCCCTAAGACAACCCATTTATACGAGGTTATCTCTTTCAGTCCCATGGGGCCCCTTGCGTGCATTTTATTGGTACTTATCGCCACCTCAGCTCCCAAGCCAAATTGACCGCCATCATTAAATCTAGTCGAGGCATTTACCATAACAGCGCTTGAATCCACCTCCCTAACAAACCTGTCGGCCGTTGAATAATTTTCTGTAATAATGGCATCAGAATGGCCGGTACCATGATTTTCGATATGGTTAATAGCTTCCTCAAGTGAATCTACTATTTTTACTCCAGCTATCAATGACAAGTGTTCTGTATCCCAATCCTCATCCTTGGCCGGAACCACCCTGATATCCTCCCTTGGGCCCAAAATTGAAAGTGCTCTGATATCACACCTTAACTCTACCCCGGCAACCGCAAAAGTTTCAGCCATACGGGGAAGATAATCCGGAGCCAAAGAGGAATGAACCAAGACTGTATCCAATGCATTACAGACCGATGGTCGTTGGACCTTGGCGTTGTTGACGACTTCAACAGCCATATCTAATGACGCTTCGCTGTCCACGTAGGTATGGCAAACCCCGACACCACCAGTAATAGATGGCATCTTGGATTCGCTCGCCACCATGTTAACTAAATCCTGCCCACCTCTTGGAATCATTAGGTCAATGTACTGATCCAAATTCAGCATTTCAGAAACCAATTTCCTGTCTGTACTTTGGACAATTTGAATGGAATCCTTTGGAAGGCCGGCTTCTAATACAGCATCTCTTATAACCTTGGCCAAAATCTGGTTTGAATAGAAAGCCTCACTCCCTCCCCTCAAAATTACAGCGTTTCCTGATTTCAAACACAACACCGATATATCGACTGTCACGTTTGGTCTACTCTCATATATAACCCCAATTACGCCTAGGGGCACACGTTTCCGACCAACTTGAAGACCATTCTCCATGGTCTTCATTTCGATCATTTCCCCCACAGGATCATCTAAACTAACAACCCTCAAAGCATCGGATGACATACCATGTATTGATTCCTTCGTAATAATCAACCGGTCCAACATAGCCTCTGATAGTCCTTTGCTGCGACCCTTGGATATATCTTTTGAATTCTCTGAAATGATCTCTTGCTCGGAATCAATCAAGGCCGTCGCGATTTTCTGAATAGCCAAATTTCTTCTTCCACCAGAAGAAGAAGCAAGTCTTCTAGAGACCGTTTTGGCAGCTTTACCTAAATTTTCAAGACTGTCCAAGCAAACACCTCTCTCTTCAGGATTTCAATCATTCAACATAACCATATTATCCCTGTGTATCACCTCATCCCCATAGTAGTGGCCTAAAACCTCTTCAATTAGGTCAGAATTTAAACTTTGTATTTTCAGCAAATCTGATGACCCATAGTTACTAATACCAGCTGCAATGTTATTTCCGCCCTCGTCCTTAATATAGACGATATCCCCTCTTTCAAATCGTCCAAAACAACTCAATACTCCTGCTGGCAGTAGACTTGTCTTGCTGGATCTTAATGCGGAGACTGCTCCTTTATCTACCCTTATATTCCCTTTATTGGATACCCCACTGAGCATCCATCTTTTCCTACTCTCCAATTTTGATACGGATGTCTTAAACAGAGTGCCTATTTTCTCTCCATTCGAAAGACGATAAACAACCGAATCCGCAGTCCCATCTGCGATCACAACATCAACCCCTGACGCCGTAGCCAAGCGGGCAGCCTCTATTTTGGTTACCATCCCGCCACGTCCTCTCAAATCTGATGAAGGGCCAGCATATTCATTTAGCTTATCGTCTATTTTTTCCACCACTGATATAAGTTCAGCGTCCGCAAAAATATTTGGGTCTTTAGTGTACATTCCTTCCACGCTACCTAATATCACTAGTAAATCAGCATCAATTAAGTTAGCAACTAGGGCAGACAAGGTATCGTTATCGCCGAACACTTCCCCTTCCAGTTCTTCCACGGCCACTACGTCATTTTCATTTATCACTGGCACTACACCGTTATTCAACAAGGAAAGTAATGTGTTTCTCAAATTTAAATAGCCTAACCTGTCATTCACATCTCTTCGGGAAAGCAAGGCTTGGGCAGTGGGAATTCCATGAGAGGCGAAGGCCTGCTCATACAAATGCATTAGTCTGCCCTGACCAACCGCTGCCAAAACTTGTCTATCTGGTAGGACAGAACTCTTAGATAAATTCCTCATCACCCCTCTTCCTGCTGCTACAGCTCCCGATGTTACAAGAAGCATCTCTCTCCCTGAAGATGCTAAATCGGAAATTTGAGATACCAGGTTATCGATGAATGAATCATCTAATTCATCCTGCCCGCCGGTGAGTATATTTGTCCCAGCCTTTACGATGATTCGGCGATATTTGTAGTTTTCTTTAGAACCCATCATTACGTCCAAAATCAGCCAGCCATTTTTAACACATACCCAAACAGGATGTCACCAAAGCATTTATCAAGATTTGATGTTAAAAAACAAGGAAATTACCAACTGGGATTGAGGTCGGAGGCGTCATTATTGGTTAACCTCTTTTGATCTTCCCCTTTATTATTCATGATGAAAATATCATAGTCGCCATCCAAATCCGATACGAATGCAATATTTTTGCCGTCAGGAGACCAAACAGGTTGTTTGTCTGTCTTGTCATTTTGAGTTAATCGAACCTGGTTGTTTCCACTACTATCCATTACATAAATTTCTGAATTCCCGTCCCTTTCTGAGACAAACAATATCTGTCTTCCATCAGGAGACCACGAAATATCAGACTCATTACCTTCGGTATCGGTGAGTTGGTGAAACCCCAATTTAGGATCCGCATCCGATTCACATAATCCATCTTCGACTTCCTTTTCAACCACGTATATGTCTTGATTTCCAGTCCGATCTGATATAAAGGCTAACTTTTTGTTATCTGGAGACCATCTGGCGTCGGTATCATTCCCACAACTCACTTGCCTCTGATTAACACCGTCAGGATTTCTATCATGAATACCTGGCTTCAGTGGATTTGAAGATGAAAATACAACTGAATTCCCATCTGAAGACCAATCTCCAACTTCATCCGATGGAACATCTGATAGGCGCGGGCTGAGGGATTGAGTCAAGTCACTTACAAGTACGTATGATTCCTTGCCTGGCTGGGCAGCGGCATATGCCAATCTAGAACTATCAGGGCTCCAGTGTGGTGTGACATAGGTGCCCAAGCCCGTCGTGACACTGATTTTTTCTCCTTCCTTCAGATTCATTACCTCAATTCCCACATTCAGGTCCTTAGAATCCTTACTTACCGAAAATGCTATCAATTTTCGGTCCGGTGACAAAACTGGATTTTCTTCAGCGATGGGACTATCCGTTAAATTGATTTGCTCTCCACCATTTGGGTCAGAGTAATAGATATCCCACTGGCCGTCTCGATCCGAGGCAAAATAGATAGCTTCACTACCCGAATCACAGGCGAAGAATCCCAATAATATGAACGCCGAGGATAAAACCCCGATGGTCTGTCTCGTTAGTAGGTCCATACCCAAATTTTACCGATGAAATATTTGTAGGGCTACACGTTTCAGACCCTCATTCAGCGCAAAACCTCCATCCCCCAACATAAGATAGTAATAATCTTACTTTATCTATTCTCTAATTTTTCTCCCGTTACAGTGAAGGACCCACCTTTAGGTTCCATAGCCTCTGATCGTAATGCATTATCTATTACACTTTTAGGTGGGGTTAAATCCCTTAACTCGGGAATCACCTTTTCCCCCATCAACTTTATAGAACGCATCAATTTTTCATGCTCGATCCCTCCCCACATCATCCAAAGACTTATATTGGTAATCCCTGCATCATTCGCTTTTTTAAATTTTTCAATCAGATAGTCAGGGTCACCTAAAAATGTTCGGTCAAGAAATAACTCCTCCGGCATCTCACCTTCGTACGGGACTCCCTGTGTTTTCCCATCAATCACCTTTTTCGCAGTCAAGGCCTTTTGGGCCCTTGTTTGCCAACGAATATAAGGTAATTGGTCGAGGGCTTCCTTCATGGTCGGAGCACAATGCGTCATACATTGGAGCGCCATACTCAAATCATCCAAAGATTTACCAGCAGCCCGCCTGTATCGGACATAACTGGCAAACTGCTGAGAGACGGCTTCCATACCCATCATGCTAGAGGTCAACGGCAAGATATCTTCTTCAGCCGCCAATTTCAAAGACCCTTCCGAGGACCCAGCAAGCCACATAGGTGGATTAGGTTTTTGAAAGGGCTTTGGAAAAACTGTTATTGGTTCTTTTATCTTTATGTATTCTCCATCGTAGGTCCAATCCTTGTGTTCCCGCCAGGCTTTCATCATGACCTCTAGCCCTTCCTGAAACCTAGGCCTGGATTCTTCGAGATCTATCCCAAACCCCCCCATTTCATAAGGTTGGTACCCTCTACCTACCCCACAAAATATCCGACCCCCGGTAAGCTGGTCTAAAACAGCTATTTCTTCAGCAGCTCTAACAGGTTGCCATTCCGGCACAATGATAGCTGCAGTACCTATTTTGATAGTTTCGGTATTCTCGGCTATCTTTAATGCCTGCAATAAAGGTGCCGGAGAAAACCCGTAATTGGAAAAGTGATGCTCCGCTATAAGCACATAGTCGAAACCTAAACTCTCAGATAATTTTATTTGTTCTAATCCTTCCGAAAAGATATCTCTATATTCACGAAGTTCTGGATTCGGCCACTCAAAAAATAAACCAAATTGCAACTTATTTCACTTCCTTTTTAAATTCTTTTCGGTAAATATTATAGCCAGATTAATAGAATATCTTAATATTCAAACAATATTCGGAAATTTTGAGCCCATCTATGAATCAAATCTTTAATGCCCTAAATGCAAATTTATTTCTTAAAGTTTTGATTAAAGAGAAGTTTATTACGGTTAGGTTTATCCGCAAGAACAAATACTAAAGCCCCTACCAACATCAAAATAACACCAGCCCACCAGGCAGGATCATACGATCCGGTGATATCCAAAACATACCCTGCAGCAGGAGCACCAAAAGATCCCATAACCAACGTGATAGGCATAACAAATCCTCGGATGCTACCCAGGTTGCCTCTTCCAAAATAATCCGCCCAGATATAATTTTGTGTGAATGAATTAATACCTATCCCGAGCCCAAAAATAGCCATCGACCAAAACATTAACCAAAACCCATACGCATAGATTGACATCACACTGGCCACCGCCAACATCAGGAATGCTGAGGCTCCTATAAATTTAGGCTGAAGTCGCCTCACCAACATTCCTCCCCCAAAACTACCAACCCCTGCACAAACAGCATCAAAAGCTGTTGCAATTGAGACTAAAGTGGGATCCAGCCCTCTATCCATGAAAGCAGGTATCCTGTGCAGGGCTAGTGTCAGAATTCCCAAAGACAGGATAGAAAAAGCTGCTGTAAGAAACCACATGCTTTTTGTTTTTACGGCTTCCCTCAAGGTCCATGAAAATTCATCATCAATGGCTTCAACAGCAGGCACATCTACAGGATTGTCACCATCAGGAAGTAATCCCATGTCTTCAGGTTGTCTTCTTACGAAAATAACAGAAAGGGGAACAACAATAACCACTCCGATTATCGCTAATATGATCCAAGAAATGTTCCAGGTGTATTTATCTATGAGAATTTGGGTGAGCGGAACAAAAATTAAAGCCCCCAAAGAAACACCTACCGCCGTAACGGCTAAAGCTTTTCCCCTGCTCCGAACAAACCACTTAGATGGTGGTACCGAGGTAGTAAGAGCACCTGGCCCACTCATACCGACTAGGCCCATTATTGAAAACAAAACCATGAGTTGCCATGCTTCGCGGGTATAGGCAAGTCCAACCATACACGATCCAGTAATTATGGTTGAACCTGCGAGAATCCATCTGGCACCGTAGCGATCGAGCAAATTGCCAATTATAGGGCTCGTACTGGCACCTGAAATGCTCCTAAAGGTGGAAGCCCAACCGAAAGAAGCACGCCCAATACTTAACTGTTCCCCCATTGGTTTGATATATAACCCGAAATTTAATGAACCCATGCCCATACTAACTGCACTGGCAACTGCCATCACACCCACCACGATCCAACCATAAAAAATCGTGCGTTGTCCTAATAATTTGATCTGGATATCTCCTCAGGGTATAAACTCGAGGCCTGCATTAGCGTGGTCATTATACTTATATAAATCGATAATATTGCCCCTGTTTCGCCAACAAATCAATATATTGTATTCTTCACTGTATAGATAAAGACCTGAATCAGACAGTCGAAGGCAAAAGGTAATTACTAATGACTGATTTAAAAACTCTCGATCAACTGTACACTCACATAATGAGAACCATAGTATCCACAGGAGTGGCTCCCCACTACACAGAGATTGCATCCACACTTGGCCTTCCAGTAGAAGAGGCCAGAACATCTCTGAATGATCTCATGGGTCCTGGGAAGATGGCAGGATACTGGCTGGTTCCTGGCACCGATGTAATTGGCAGTTTCGCACCGTTTAACAACGTACCAACTCATTACAGAATTACTGTAGATGGTGAAAGCAAATGGTGGGGACAATGAGCTTTCGAATCTCTAGCAGTTTGCTGGTTATTCCCCGGTAAGACAGTCCAAATAGATAGTGTATGCCTAGATTGTAATGATCCAATAAACGTGACAGTTAAGGATGGAGAGATTCTTAGTTCAATACCCGAGAAAGGGATTGTGGGTGTTTCTATTTACGGATTCGGATTTTTGGGCGGCGGGGACACCGCCGGTAGGAATTGAGCAAACATGAATTTCTTCCGGTCGGAAGAGCATTTAAACAACTGGATTCACTACGACCCGAATTCCGCTGATCAAGTCACACAAACCCTTGAAGAATTTATGGAACGATTCAGCAACCCCCGGTTTAAAGAGAGGGGCCGTTCAGACTATATATCATGGAAAGAAAGTCTATAGACTAAGAAGAAACGGCTCCAACAGGCACTCTAGAGTATCTATACGAGTATTTTTTCTCTTTGACACTAAAAGCCGCTATGCTCGCAAACAGTAAAGTGGCTCCAGCAATCGCAAAAGGTATCTCATAGGATCCAGTCAATGCCTGAAGTTCCCCGGCAACAAGTACCGATAAGGCACCTCCAATCTGATGAACCATGTTAGACATGCCGTTCAATGTTCCTAGATTTCTCACACCGTATATATCTGCCACGAGGGAAGAAGTTACTGAAGCAGTGGCTATCCACGACATTCCAGCTATTAAGGCAAACGCCCACATTCCAGTTGTTCCGCCTATCGTTAACAAGGCTATATAAGCAACTCCCCGCAATGCATATGTAAACCCTAAGACTCTATGTTGACTGAATTTTTGCGACAATACTCCCGCAGAAATTACTCCCACAGAATTTAACCCCATCATTATCCCAAAAATCGTAGCAGCGGTTATCTTGGGTACCCCTTGATCTTCTGCAAATGGAACAAAATGTACAGAAATGATGTTAGTTGTGATACCACAAACAAGATAAGCAGCAGATAACTGCCAGAAAGGGGAAGTGGATAAAGCTTGCTTCCAGCGACTGGTAAATAATGGTCCTTCCATTTCCACCTGCACTTCTTCTTTATCTTGAATCCCGGGATCATCCCTTTCACTATCTGGAATCTGACCCAGTGGATCATCTCTTATGAAAAGGGCCGACAGAGGAGCTCCTATAAACAAAACCATTCCACCTATGAATAAAAATGCGGTCCTCCAATCAAAAGCTTCTATCAAAAACGCACAAAATGGTGCAAACAACAAAGGGCCGATAGACCCTCCGGCAGCAGATAAGCTCATAGCTAAGCCTCTCCGTCTGTAGAACCATTTTGCCAGTAAAGAGTGGATAGTTACAAAAGAAGCACCACTAGATGCAAAGCTTCCAAGTATCCCGTATATCAAAATTAATCCAAAAATGGAGTTGACCCGGCTTAATAAAAAGACAGATATACCGACCATTATTAGAGCAACCGATATCACCCTTCGACCACCATATTTATCATAAAGATAGCCCATTACTATAAAGGACAAAGCCCCCACAAATATTCCCAAAGAAAGTACCCTGGTAATATCGTTTCGGCCCCACTGCATATCCGCCTCCATTGGGGTTATAAAAACACCCATACTGGACCGAACACCGGTCGAACACATCAAAACAAAGAAGCACACGGCGAGAACCAGCCAACCATAGTAAAGTTTCGGCGTCGCGCTTTTCGACTTATTCAAAATACTTCAACCTACCTGTTTTGTGTAATAAACTTGCCGAGATTAGTTATTTGGATAAAATGGGACTGTCCTGGATATTTTTGATTCCCTTTGGAATTAGTCTCTACTGAAAAATTTACCACCCACAGTCTCATGATTGACCTATACATAAGGAATTCAATTTCATGAATATAAATAGTACCGTAAGAAATTGGGAAAAAGATACCACCCCATATCCAGAACCTTTTGTAGAGGTGATAGATGAAAGTTTCGAACGGTATGTTCTCGGAAATGCTGGAATGGAACGCCTTTATACGGGCTGTAGATGGACCGAAGGACCAGCGTGGTTTGGTGATGGAAGATATCTTCTATTCAGTGATATACCAAATAATAAGATCCTGAGATGGACAGAAGAAACCGGAATCGTTAGTGAATATCGTGATCCGTCCTATAACGCTAACGGCAACGCAAGAGACAACTTGGGTAGGCTCATCACCTGCGAGCATCTAACTAGAAGGGTCACTAGAACAGAATTTGACGGGTCAATCACCATAATTGCAGACTCTTTCGAAAATTCAAAACTAAATGCCCCTAATGATGTTGCAATTCATAAAGATGGTGCAATTTGGTTTACAGACCCTGGATATGGGATTTTAAATAATTATGAAGGGGACCGATCTGAACCTGAATTACCAACCGCGGTGTATAGAATTGACCCTTCTTCAGGAGCAGTAGAAGTAAAAGCGACAGGTCTCATACGGCCCAACGGACTTTGTTTCTCACCAGAGTTCACATACCTTTATGTATCGGATTCTGGCTCAAATAACCCTAATGCTATTTATGTTTATCAAGTGTCAAACAATGGAGTTAGCTTAGGCGAAGGAAAAATTTTTACAGAGACAGGTGAGGATTCAACAGACGGTATGCGCTGTGATACTGACGGAAATCTGTGGGCATCTGCTCAGCGAGGAACTAATTCTATAACGATATATAACGATTCATCCGCCTTAATTGGTAGGATATATTTACCGGAAGTACCGTCCAACCTTACATTTGGGGGACGCAAACGCAATCGTTTATTTATTACAGCAAGTCGCTCAATTTACAGCATATACACCGACGCAATAGGCGCTTCGCTTAGTTAAAATTCGTTCGTACGAATTTAATACCTATCTGATGTAATACCAATACGGTAGCTACTTAAACTTGATTCCCTCTAGAAATGGCCTCGTCATACCTTTGGCCACATTTTTGCAGCACCACATCAATGTCTTCCCTAATTAGATATCTTTCCTTAACCAATTTCTCTGCCGCTTTAGAAACCCTTTCCAAATAATTTTCTTTTGACAAATACCTGTCATTATTTGAATTTCTTAAATCATTATGGGACCTAAAAGATTTTCCAGTGGCTGGAAAATAATTTGTGAATCCAACCATCGAAATAATCTGATCGGGGGCTCCTGTTGATGGGTCGCGAGGATTCCAGCCCGTATGTGTGCCAACTGGAACCGATATGTCAGGCATTCGGATACCAGCAACTTCGTTCCCGTCCTTATCCACTGTGGAAACAAATCTAGGATATTCCCTGCCTTCCTTTATTGGATATGTGGCTATGCCAATATCTTCTC
>DJMH01000029.1:0-3047 GCA_002435305.1 Dehalococcoidia bacterium UBA6495 | reverse complement strand
TCAGGAATGGTACTAGCAGTGCCATCATCAAGCCTTGGCACCTTACTTTTTGGTGGTTCAAGTCCCTCTTCAACCCAAGACACTAGATTGCAAAGTGCTGATCTAAGAAGGGGTCGGAAGTCAACTACATTGAATCCGTAAAGTCCGAGTGATCCGTCGGGACCAGGATCTTTCATTTGGGGAAGTTCCCTTGGTACATGTTGTGTTCCTGAAAATAGGTAACTTCTAGTATTTTGAGGTAAATCAAGATCCTGGCGACCTCTCAGATCAATATGGGCTAACGAGGCATCACCCCTCCAATATTCCGCCGAGGTATTGGTATAAATAACCTTTGGCAGTCCACCAAGAGTTTTCTGACTGTCTTGAAGTCCTTCCAATTTCCTCCCATACGGATCCTCTGTAGGTTCATCTGCAAAAGGATACATATGACCGAACCCAGGAGAAGATTGTTGTGAAGGTTGTGCGAATCTGTGATTGAAATCCCCACGTCTACCACCAGCCACATGAGGCAGAAGTCCATCATATACCTGGCGTCCCTTTTCATCCAAATTCATACCTGAATATAAATAATGTCTCAAAAGTCTTCCTGTTTGAGATATTCCATAGGCATATGCATATGTAGGTTGATTTTTTACTGGTGAGTCCACATCGCCATATTTGATCCAGGAACCAATATCTCGAACAGACATCAAAGTAGACCCAGAAACTACTGCCTTCGATGCCTCATATACAACGCTATAAATCCTACCTGGGTAAAATCCGGATTCCATATATACATACTCGGCATCCGGGACGACACTTCCATTTTGTTCTTTAGAAAAAGACCATTCGGTTCTAGGTATTTCTTCCTGCGGCCCATCCTCCCAATCTTTAACATACATTGTGGCTTTGGCATTGTTAGTCGAACTAGCGGGATAGGGCTTATGAACCCGGTTAGCAAGAAGGGAGCTTTTGATTCTTTCATTCGGCCGAATTTCCACCAAGTTGGTACCTTCAACAGGTTTTCCATCAAGTTGAACTGGTGGTGGGTCCATTCCGAGTAGAGCTCCACTACGATACACATCATACTGCCAGCCAATCGATACCACAGTGTAACCACGCTCGAAAAGAAACCCGTCTCCGGGCTCGATGGTGGACGACGGAG
This sequence comes from Dehalococcoidia bacterium UBA6495, assembly GCA_002435305.1. Classification (GTDB taxonomy): domain Bacteria; phylum Chloroflexota; class Dehalococcoidia; order Lucifugimonadales; family UBA826; genus UBA11996. The sequence goes on along the minus strand of DJMH01000029.1, from coordinate 1,903 downwards.
TCAAGTTAGGAGATGCCATATTAAAATCAGATATCGCCCTTTTCCTTCCCCTGTTAACAACATCCACAAGAAGACGAGAAGATTCCTTGGTTGATGGTGTCAATAAAACGAAATCGGAACTGAAATTTACTAGACCGGCACTACCCACTGGGGAATGTTGCAGATCAATTATTCCGGAATTCGCAGGATTTTCTGGATCAACCCCAAACTTCACAACTCCATCTATCCTTTCATAAGGTCCGAATGCACCCCAAGAAGTCCCTGAATCGAATTCGACCCGACTTTTTATATCTACTGCTGTAACTGCCAAAACCACTTCTCCTGCTCGTATTGTTCAAAATTCTAGGCTTAATTAGATATTCGTGGGAAATCTGAACTTAGGAGTTAGTGGGCTCTACGACTCGGACCTCGGTTTTAGCAATATGAACGTTCGGTTGGTCTCCCAACGCAATACGCTCGGGTGACGAATAATACTCTTCCTCTTTAGCTTGAATCACCTCCTCATTATCGAAGCTTCGCACCCATATGAACTCTGTCCGATCAGCATTAACCCAACTGGACTCGATAGGTATACCGTATTTCTCATGGTTAGGCTTAAGATGTTTATGGAACAGGTTGAGCCAAGAGTCCATCATGCCTCGATTAATAGTGTAAATACGCAGCTGTGAAACCATAGTCATTTTCTCCTTTTCTATCGTTTTCTAGTTACATCCCAAATTGCAAATGAGATTCCGCCGGGATTATATCCAAATCCGAGGTTAAAAATCGCAAGTAAAATGGACGGAAGATTTATAGCTTAAGACCAAAACACATCTTGACGCGACGGATTGGCACCCAAATTAGGTCTCCAAGGATACGCATTATCACTCCAAGGATTTGCTTTCAACCAATCTTCGTCCATTGCTACACCCAAACCTGTACCTGTAGGAATACCAAAATAACCATTTTTTTGAATTGGGAAATTGCCAGTGGTTGCATCCTGAAACCAAGGATGGATGCCACCTTCTTGGATTAAGAAATTGGGGGTGCAGGTATCCAAATGGAGCGCAGCAATTGTACAAAAGGGACCATACGGATTATGTGGTTGAAACCCAACGTAATAAGCCTCTGCCATGGCCGCAATTTTTTTAAGTTCAAGAATACCCCCTGCCTGAACAACATCTGGTTGTATCAGGTCTACGGCATGAAGAGGTAATAAATTTGCAAAATCAAATTTGGTCAGAAGCCTTTCTCCGGTAGCGATCGGGATATTCACATTATCGGCCACTTTCTTGAGGGCTTCCAAATTTTGAGGTGGCACTGGTTCTTCATAAAAGAAAGGTCTAAATTCTTCCAACCTGTTTGCTACCCTGATGGCATCAGAGGGAGCCAACCTTCCATGTACCTCAACAAAAAGTTCTACTTCATCTCCAACAGCTTCCCTCACTGCTCGCATTTTCGATACTGCCAAATCTTCTGATTTCTTATCGATAAATATGCCCCGATGCTCAAAGGGATCGCCCTTCAAGGCTGTAAGGCCCTGTTCGACGTGGAACATTGCATTCTTTACTGCTGTTTCAGGGGTTAATCCATCCCACCTGCCATAGGTCCAAATCCTATCCCTTATTTTTCCGCCTAAAAGCTCATAAACCGGTACACCGAGAGCTTGGCCTTTTATATCCCACAATGCTATTTCAATTCCACTGATTGCCGACATTTGAACAATACCACCCCGTACATGAAAATGATGATAAAGAGTCTGCCAGTGCTTCTCGATCTCCATAGGATTCTGACCGTTAATAACTTCACCAAATTCATCAACCATCGTAGCCACGCTCAAAGGTCCGCAAGTGGCTTCTCCCCACCCTGTCAAACCTTCATCTGTTTCTATTTTTACAAAAACATAATTCCTAGAAACAGAAAC
>DJMH01000002.1:553-19553 GCA_002435305.1 Dehalococcoidia bacterium UBA6495 | reverse complement strand
GTACTCACCACATCATTCTTAACAATATGGGAGGTCCAGTATGAAAAACATTGATTCAACACCTGAATTTGTTGCTGCCACCTATGACCGTATGTCTAAAAACATGCCTATTCTCAGAGAACGTCTTGGCCGTCCATTGGGACTCTCTGATAAAGTACTTCTTTCACACCTAGATGACCCACAAAGCCAAGAGCTGAACCCAGGTTCAAGTTACTTGAAGATCAGACCTGATCGAGTAATGCTTCAGGATGTTCTTGGACAAACCGCAATGCTTCAGTTCATGCAGACGCTGAAACCAACAGTAGCTGTTCCGACCACAATTCACTGTGATCATTTGATACAGGCTCGAAGTGAAGGGGTACAGGATTTAAGAGAATCTCTTTCTGAAAATGATGAGGTGTATAACTTCCTAAAATCAGCTGCGGCCAAGTACGGTGCTGGGTTCTGGGGTCCAGGTGCTGGAATAATTCATCAGGTGAACTTGGAGAATTACGCATTCCCAGGATCCATAATAATAGGCACCGACTCCCACACACCAAACGGTGGCGGGCTAGGGTCTTTTTCAGTGGGGGTCGGAGGAGCTGATGCAGTGGAGGCAATGGCTGGGCTCCCTTGGGAATTACTCTACCCTAAAAAAATAGGGGTGCAACTCACAGGAGAAATGAGCGGCTGGACCTCGCCGAAAGACGTGATCCTCTATCTAGCAGGACATCTTACCGTTTCTGGAGGAACTAACAGCACTATAGAATATTTCGGCCCTGGAGCCCGTTCAATAAGCTGCACTGGTAAGGCGACAATTACAAATATGGGTGCAGAACTTGGTGCTACAACTTCGATATTCCCTTACGACGAAAGAATGGCGCGTTATCTGTCTGCAACAGACCGTGGAAATTTAGCCAACCTTGCAAATAACAACAAAGATATACTAACGGCAGATAAAGAGGTTGTAGATGATCCGGAGTCGTATTTTGATATTCTGGTAAAAATAGATCTCTCTGAATTAGAACCCCACGTAGTCGGTCCACATTCACCAGACCGTGCACGTCCCCTATCCCAATTGGCTCAGGAAGTAAAAGATGAATCAAACGCGTTCGTCAACGATATTTCAGCAACTCTGATTGGTAGTTGTACAAATTCATCCTATGAGGATATGAGTCGAGCTGCAGACGTAGCAGAACAGGCTATTGAAAGAGGGGTCCGAGCAAAAACACCCCTTATGGTTACTCCCGGCTCCGAACGTGTCAGGGCCACGATAGAACGTGACGGTCAAATGGCCTCCCTCCGATCAATTGGTGCAACGGTTTTGGCTAATGCATGCGGCCCATGCATAGGACAATGGAAAAGGTCTCAGGATGTTTCTACCAAACCCAATTCAATTGTGACGTCCTACAATAGAAACTTTCCTGCTAGAAACGATGGGCAACAAACCACAATGAACTTTATTGCCAGTCCTGAAATCACAACTGCTTTCGCTTTAGCAGGTTCTCTATCATTCAATCCGATAACCGACGAATTGAAAGGGAATGATGGTGTATCTTTTAAACTTATTCCCCCCGCACCGGCCCCAGAGGTTCCTGCGAAAAATTTTGCAGGAGGTCGAGAACAATTTTCCTCCCCTCCAGATGATGGAAGCACAGTCACTGTAGATGTAGATCCAAATAGTAAACGCATACAGATTCTCAAACCTTGGGATGCGTGGGATGGCGAGGATATAATAGATTCTGTAATTTTGTTAAAGGCCCAGGGTAAATGTACTACAGACCACATTTCTCCAGCTGGTGTCTGGCTAAGCCTTCGTGGCCACCTTGATAAATTTTCAGACAACATGTTTATGGGCGCAGCTAACGCTTTCACTAAGGAAACAGGAAAGGGCACTAATCTAATAAGTGGCGAAACGGGAAAAGCTGTTTCTCAGAATGCGCGAGATTACAAGGCAGCAGGGCAAAAATGGATAGTTATAGGCGATGATAATTATGGCGAGGGAAGCAGCAGGGAACACGCTGCCTTATCTCCTAGATTACTTGGTGGGTCGGCTGTTATTGCAAGAAGTTTCGCTAGAATCCACGAAACCAACTTAAAAAAACAGGGCTTATTAGCTTTAACTTTTGATGATCGAAATGATTATTCCAAAATTAGGGAGGATGATAGAGTCGATATTACTGGACTTGCCTCTTTGTCACCTGGCAAAAAGGTGAGTTGCACCATACATCACTCAGGCGGGTCCTCAGAAACCATTCACCTCAATCACACTTATAGTGAAAGTCAAATAGAGTGGTTTCGAAAAGGATCATTCCTGAACTTGTTCCACAGCAGTTAGTGTCCGTAGTACTGAATTCTAACTACCCTACCCCTATAGGCCCGTATGTGCTTCGCCAATTAATGGCTGAAAATTCAAATGAACGACAATCGGCTTCAGACCCGAATTTTTAATCGTTACGTAACAATAATTTCCATAAGTTGCTCTTCAAGTTGGTTTTTCAACGCTTGATGGTCCTCGCCGGTTAATTCATAATCTGCACTCAAAATTTTTTCGGCTTCGATGCCGGCCAAAGATACAAGGTCTACGTCCGATGGATCTGCCACTCTGAAAAATGGGGTTCCGCTTTGTCTTTTACCTATGACATCACCAGCACCCCGCATCCTCAAATCTTCATCCGCCAACCGAAATCCATCACTTATTCTATGCAAGATATCCATACGCTCTTTGGCGTCATCACTGGGATTATCAGGCATCAATATGCAATAACTCTGATGTTCTCCCCTACCAACTCTGCCCCGAAATTGGTGCAACTGTGATAGCCCAAACCTCTCTGCACCCTCGATTACCATAACACTCGCATTGGGAATATCTACGCCCACTTCAATCACGGCCGTGGCCACCAAAATATGTATTTTCCCAGATCTAAACTCGTTCATTACCATCTCTTTCTCTGATAATTTCATTCTTCCATGCAGTAATCCCACTTCCATTTCGGGAAAAATATCCTTCGACAACTTTTCATGCTCTGCGATAGCTGCACTTGACTGAAGTGATTCTGACTCCTCGATTAATGGACAAACAACAAAGGCTTGCCTTCCTTCCAAAATTTCTTTTCTTATAAAACGATGTACTTCTTCTCCTTTAGCCTGCTCATAAACATAGGTTTGAACAGGTTTCCTGCCAATTGGCATTTGATCTATCACTGACAAATCTAAATCGCCAATCATAGTGAAATATAAAGATCGGGGTATGGGAGTCGCTGACATAAGCAACAAATGAGGACGTGGCTGCAAATGGTCGAAGGCATTTTTCTGATTTATCCCAAATCTATGCTGCTCGTCGACAACGAGTAAAGCTAAATTAGGTATGTCTATTGATTCCTGTATGAGAGCGTGCGTTCCAACAATAATATCGGCCTGACCAGAGCGAATAATTTCTTGTGTAAGAGCTTTCTCTCGGTTACCTAGGCTTCCATTTAGCAATGCAATTGTTAATTTGGTATCAGTGCTTTGTATGGTAGTTTCGATAACGTTCGTTAAACCTTCCATCAAAGGTTTAGATGAGGAATCAGTGAAAAAATTCTGTAACGTCATAAAATGCTGTTCGGATAAAACTTCAGTTGGTACCATCATTGCCGACTGATAACCTGCGGCTGCTGCCTGTAACATTCCGGTCAAAGCAACTAATGTCTTACCGCTTCCTACATCTCCTTGGAGAACTCGCCGCATAGGGATTCCGCTAATTAAATCTTCACCAATCTCGCTTATACATCTAGATTGAGCTGAGGTAAGGTTGAAGGGCAATGTTGAAACAAATTGATCCAATATGTTTCGCTTTTGATTTAGGGGTATTCCCGACACCTGTTCCTTCCAATCACGCTTGCGTTTACGCATGACCATCTGAATCAAAAATAATTCGTCAAAAGCCATCCTTCTGCGAGCCCTGCTGAAATCTCGAATATCTTTGGGATAATGATATCTAGCTACTGCCTTTCGTATGGAATATAGCCCAGTTCTGTGAAGTAGAGACTCCGGCAGATATTCATCTAATTGATTCAGGGCAGACGTAAGGGCCGCATGTATCTCTCTCCTCATAGGTTTCATATAGACCCCTTGGGTCAACCTATACACTGGTACCAATCGACCTGTATGCAACTTGGTAACTCGTGGAATAATTCGCTCATAAACGGGATTCTTGTATGTCGGTTTCCTTTTTTCGTATTCCACCTTCCCACTCAGCATCACCCTATCCCCAGGCTTAAGGTCTTTAACGATCCACTGCTGGCCAAAGAAGGTCACCTTCATTAAACCTGTCGGATCTGAAAATTCAACTTCCACCCAGTTATGCTTTCCGTTACGACTCTTTTTCAATTGCAAAGATTTGACAGTTAATTCGGATGACTGGGTTTCTCCACTGGTCAGGTCAGAGATTTTGCGTATATTACTGAAATCTTCATGCCGTTCAGGAAAATGAAAAATTAAATCTTTCACTGTATTTAAACTTAGAGCTTCTGCTATTTTTTTTACAGGCCAGCCTCTTCCGCTCTTCTTAAATGATTCAATAGAATCAGACAACCAAATATCTTTTTGTTTTGGTTTAGCGAAATGAGGTTCTGCATCTGAGTCTATTTCCAGAATTGCTTTCGCAACCGCATGAGCACGTTCCTGTCTATCGAGAGTCGAATAATCTTTCAAAGGTTCCAGAAATCGATTAGAAAGCATCCCCATGTTTGAAGACAAAAAGGCCTCTATTCCACCTATCACAGTAGAATCATCAAATTCGGAAGCTAATTCCTGCCTCAGAATCCTTCTCAAGGTTACCTTTTTCGAATTACGATTGATCATATTGTTGATGTGTCGAGTGTTACCTAATCACTCAAAACAGAAATCAGATAGTCATAGTAAGGCTGACCACCTACATGAAGTTCGATAATATCTTCCTGAAAGTTTTCTATATTCCGATTTAAGAGATTTTCAATTTCCCCAATATCCTCGGCACCCATGCCGTTACCTAGAAGAACTGTGACATGCTCTGTGCCCTTATTTAGTTCCTCTCGAATTACCTTTAAAAAAAGGTCCTCAAGGCTATCTGCATAACTATGAATGCTTCCTTCTACCATGGCTATCGGTTGCAAGCGATCCACTTTTATTCCCTTTATTTCCACCGCCCTTGAGGACTTAAACATCGAAATTGTCTTGATCTGCGGTATCAATTCATCCATGATTTCTTTGTTTTGTGAGGCGGAGCGATCGGGATCAAAATCGACAATACATTCTAGTCCTTCGGCTTGAGTCTCTGTTGGCATTATTACAACCTCGGAGGAGAGTAATTCCGAAGCCTGGTTGGCGGCGGGAATAACATTTATGTCATTAGTCAAAAGCAAAATAGACCCCGCCCTGATTTGATTTACAGACGAAACAATATCCGCCACACTAGGATTCATATCCAATCCTCCGTCAATCACAAGGTCAACCCCTAATTCCTTACTTATTTCAGAAATCCCAGATCCACTAACTATGGAAATAAGTGCAGTCCGACCTGATATCTCAATCTGTGGGGTAGTTTTCTTCTTTTCAAAAGAGCTAAATATTTCCTGGGACTGTGTTTCCATATTTTCTATAGAAACTGATCTCATACTTCCCATCTCAACAGCTTTGGTAAGTGCTTTACCGGGGTCAACTGTGTGAAGGTGAATTCTGAATATCTTCCTGTCCCCTACTATCACAGTGGATGTTCCTAAATCTTGGAAAAGGTTTTCTATCGCCTCCAGGTTTTGGCTGGTATCCAGAAGAAATTGAGTACAATAACCAAATTCGCCTTCAGTTCCAAAATGTTCAGATATAAGGTTCTCAACCCCCAAACCATCTCCTTCTGGAAGTCTCAATACGATAGGAAAGTTGTCGGGGTCATTACCATCAAGAAAAATCGACATACCTTTCAGTATGACCTCAAGGCCATAGCCTCCCGAATCCACCACTCCACTTTCCTTTAATATCGGGAGCAATTCAGGGGTTCTATCTACTGATTTTTCCGCCTCTTCAACGAGGGAACGGAAGAAATTCTTAATGGAAATATTTTTTCTTTTAAGAGATTCCGCCTTCTTTGCAACATCCGAAAGCACCGTGAGCATAGTCCCTTCCGCTGGCTCTGCTACAGATGTAAATGCCTTGTTTCTGGCATTTTCAATGGCACCTGCTATGAGTTCAAAGTCGATTTCGGAGGTATGGCTGGACAAATGGTCCGACAATCCTCGAAATATTTGAGACAGGATTATCCCACTATTACCCCTTCCTTCGTAGAGGGCCGCCTGTGACAGCTTGTCTGTAAGTTCGTAAAGATTGTTGTATGAAGCCGATGACATCCGAGATTGAATTCCATTCAATGTACCGTACATATTTGTGCCGGTATCCCCATCGGGAACCGGAAAGACATTTAGAGAATTTATAGCATCAACATGTCGCTTAAAAAAAACAACAGAGGAGCTAAACATTCCAAAAAAAATATCTGCTGCTGTTACATTGGAATCCATCATAGATACACCACAACAAAAATATGCTGGAAGTATAATAAAGGATATGGTATTTTTTAACTTGGCTTTCTTCCAGTTCTAAGGCAAATTAGCGAACCGAAAACCGGTTCAGTGGCCCATAAAAATACACGTAATAAAATTACTGAAAGGCAAACAATGGCTATATGTGAAGCTCCAAATTGTAAAACTCAGGTCCGTACTGGTAATAATGTCAGCCATTCGAAAAGGCGAACACGAAGAACATGGAGTCCGAATATCCACAAAGCCACCGTCGAAATTAATGGCCAGATGAAAAAAGTCAATTTATGCACTCGCTGCTTGAGGACCATATACAAAACGGCGATGAAAGACTGAGTATTGAATCAATAAAGGCCTGTAGTTTTCTTTATACACTAACCGCCGCGTTGACACTGCTTGCCTTGCCTTACTATTATTAATTCCAATCATTTCTGGTATTAGCTGCTTGTTTAGTAGCTATATGAATAAGTTCACATATTGAGGTTCACTTGCATGGCTGAATACAGCAAACCCGAAGCGGTCGATTGGGCGAGAGAAAATCTTCGCGGGCAATGGACCACCCTAATGACCCCTTTTACGTTAGAAGATGAGATAGATGAGGAGGGACTTCGCAGAGATATACGGTATGTTAAATCTTTAGGTACTAAAGGTGCCGGTTGTACCTGGGGCATGGGAGAGTTTTGGACTCTAACCAAAGAGGAAAGATTGCGAGTTTATGACATTGTGAGCGATGAAGCTGGGGGTGACTGGCCGATCGGAGCTCACGTGTCCCATACCTCTTTAAAGGAAATGCTAGACCTAGCCAACTATGCAGAACATGCTGGGTTTGATTTACTAATCGTGGCTGCTCCTTACTTTGCTACAAGAACCGAGAATCAAGTGATAGATTGGGTCAGAAGTTTAGCTGACAACACAGATTTGGCGATTATGTATTACAACTCCCCGCAGTTTGGAACTGTTTTAGATGCAAACGGTTTAGATCGCATTTGCAATATTTCGAATGTAGTAGGAGTTAAAGAGGCCAGTTTCAATCAAGAACTTTCAATTGACACTCATCTAAAAGTAGGAGGAAAAGCGATCATAAGCACCCCTGATGAATGGATATTCCAGAAAGGAAAAGAACTAGGTTTTGAACAACAAGTTATGTTCGCCAACACCTCTGATTGGAGATTTGACACACCGGATTCCAACTACTACGTGCAGTTTATTGACAAAGTGATGGAAGGGGACCTAGATAACGATTTTTATGACACTAACATAAAACCAATTAAAGAGGTTTCAGACAAATGGTGGAAATACACTGTGCAGAAAATGGGAGGGGCATTACCTGCCTCCTTATGCAAGTACTGGGGTGAACTTATGGGAATGTCGGGCGGCCACGTCAGGGCACCACTAACAGATCTTACAAATGATGAAAAAGAACAGTTAAAAAGTGATATAGCAGCGGCTAAAGGCATGCAGTAAATAGGAATATAGAACAGAAAAAGTCACGAGGAATACACGAAATGATTCTTATGGTAAGTGTCCAGGATCTGTATGAAGCGAAGCAAGCTCTAAAAGGTGGAGCCGATATAGTCGACGTTAAAAACCTTCAAGAAGCCCTAGTAGGTTCAGCTCATCCCAGCGTAGTAAAAGAGATCAGGGACGAAGTTCCAAGCGCACACCATGCAAGTGTGACCCTAGGAGTGGTGCCTGACCAAATAGGCACGGTGTCTATGGCCGTTTATGCCGCCGGAATCCTCGACGCAACCTCGGTCAAAGTAGGCTTCATGGTGAGGGAATACAATGTTGCACTAGAAACGTTGTTGGCAGCAAAAGAAGCTTTAACAGGAACTCAAACTAAACTCATCGGTTCGCTTTTCGCAGACAACCTCCTCTATGACGGTGGCATTGACCCAGACTTGATGGTGAAATTAGCGAGCGAAGGTCAATGTGATGGATTTTTAATAGATACCCTTGTAAAAGACGGTAGGAATTTATTCGACTTTATACCTGAAGAACGTCTCAAAGAAATGGTTTTGGAAGGGAAGGAATTGGGCATGAGCACAGCTTTGTCAGGCCACCTTAAAATGAGTGACCTTGACGAACTATCAAGGGTTAACCCCGATATAGTTGGGGTCAGAGGAGCCGTTTGTCAAAAAGGCGATAGGGATTCTCGGGTTCATTGGGAATCTGTATCGGAGTTCAAAAAACAACTAGATCTCAGGCAAACCGGTGATATAAATATATACAGCGGAAATGGAACCCCATCAGTCAACCAAGGAACGGACGGATGGCTAATAATAGATGGCTCCGGAAAGACCTGTGCCGGGATAATAGCAGCTCTTAGTGTTCAAATAAGTGACGATTCTTCATCGTTTGTCGAAGTGATCATACCTGACGTTCTAAACACATATGACCTAATAGTCTGGGCAGAGAAAAATAGCCATGACATCATCACCCAGAGAAAAGATTCGGAAGGCTCAGTGCGAATGCTCATTAAGCCATAACTCAGCCGCCACTCAACAATTGGAGATGCACTCGACAATTCATTTTGTCGAGTGCTTTTCTATTATGCTAGGATTAAAGAACTGTTATGGATTCAAATATTTATGAAATCGTTGGATTAATACGGGATATCGCATTCATTATTTGCCTCCCATTGATTTGCACTTTCTTATTTTTAACCATAAAAAAAATCAATCGTCTGCTGGGATCGCTTACTAGGAATTCTCAAAATGTGGAAAACATCACTGATACCATCGCAGGTAAATTCTCGGGGAGTATGGGGCTTTTCAGCGGCATCATAAAATTGTTTAGCTTGGCCGGAGGATTTTCCAGAAAAAAACACCGAAAAGGAGACAACTAATGGCTAAAGACAATGGCGGAAATTTTTCCACTGGACTTATTCTTGGGGCAATTATAGGAACCGTTGTCGGAATACTAATGGCTCCTAAACCTGGGTCTGAAACCCGTTCTGAACTCTTAGAGAAAAGTGATTATTGGCGAGAAAAGGCTGAAAGATTTTCCGACATAATTGTGGAAAAGCTAGGCCCGACACTTGAAACAGTTCGAGAAAATGTACCGCCAACAATAGAAAATATGAAGGCCCGAATCGACCCTTTGATAGAGCAGGTGAATTCAAGATTTGTAGGTCCAGACACCAGCATACCTGAGGAACATCAAACAGAGAGCGAGATAACGGATGCCGATCCAGAAAAATCCTCATAAAATTAGACCTAAGGGCTACATCTCACCTTTAGGATAAGAACCAAAGATTTTCAGCATGGACACTTTTTCTTGAAGAGAATCCAGTGCCTGTTTTACTTCAGGCGTTTTCCTATGCCCATCGATATCTACCAGAAAAACATAACCACCCAAACGTCTTTTATTAGGTCTTGACTCTATCTTTACAAGATTGATATTTCTAGCTGCGAATTCTGTCAAAGACTCGCTAAGTATACCCGGTCCGTCTCCATCGAATTCAAAGCAAAGAGAGGTTTTATCATTTGAAGTTATTTCGTGATCATCATGTGAGAGAACAACAAATCGTGTTTCATTGTTGGGGTTATCCTCCACATTCTTTTGCAGGATTGTAGCTCCATACAAATCAGCGGATCTTTCGCTCGATATGGCAGCTGAATTCGGAGTCGAATCTAACATTTCCTCAACAGCTTTGGCATTGCTTAAAGAGGCCATCAGGGTAGCTCGCGGTATATTACTCAGAAGAAATTGCCTACATTGACCCAATGATTGCGGGTGGGAAAATACCGTAGTAATGCTTTTGAAATCGATTTCCTTCTGAGCCATCAAATAATGATTTATGGGAACAATAACTTCACCGCAAATCAATAATGTTGAATCGTGAATGAGTAAATCGAGTGTGAAAGTTACTCCACCCTCAATGCTGTTTTCTATCGGAACAACTCCCTGATAGGATTCTCCTTCTTCCACTGATTTTGCAACAGCTGGAATCGATTCAACTGGCCAAAGTTCGTCAACATTATTCCACTGTTTAGCTGCTTGCTCACTGTAAGTTCCGGGAGGACCAAGATAAGCTATTTTACGATTGATTTTATTCACAAATCCTCCACAAGCATGGGCGCGACAAGGCTTTGAATTTTTTCGGTTATAAGCTCTGTCACGTCAACCACGATATCAATCCCTAGAAGGCTAAGCAGCTTCGCATTGTCTGGATTACCACTCATCGCGATAGTTCTGTCTACTTCAAAATGATGCTTGGCTATTTGACATGCAAGCATATTGTCTTCATCAGAACTTAAGGTTGATATAAAAAGGGCAGCTCTTTCTGTTCCGGCGGTATTTTGAGTATCAATCATAGTGCCATCGCCTAAAACCACCACCGAACCTAGTAAATTGTCCGCAAGTCTCTGTTTTTCAGCAATTTTCTCAATTAAGGTCACTTCAGCACCGGAGGCCATTAACCATTCTGCTACTTTAATACCAGTGGTACCGCACCCTACAACTATCACGTACAAGGTATACCTCTCATTAATCCAGTCCGCTCTTAATAGCTTCCATGAGCAAGTTGTCGGGGTTAATAACTTTAATCCCAAGGTTTTCATATATTGACAAAAGTTTGGAATCATTGACTAAGCACACTACTACTGGTATCCGCATGACATGGCGCGCTAATTGACCGCTCATTAAATTTACAGATGCTCTCGTAGTTGCCGCTATCAGAAGGTCTACATCCTGTACTCCCGCCTGTCTCAATGATATCTCTTGGGTTCCGTCTCCGATGGCAGTCACAACCCTGGAGCTTTCAAGCAGGTGGGTCGGAAGTGCTGAAAATGATTTCGGGTCTTTATCAATGACAATTACTATATTCCCGGAAGACGATAACTCAATTGCTATTTGGGTACCTAATGAACCACAACCAATGACAGCAATCCTTTTCAATCTTTGTACGCCGGAATTTAAGTTGCCGTCAGAAGTTTGAATCATTTAATTCCTAAAGCCTACTTACCCGTGTTCGCACACATAATTACGTCACATTTTGCGTTGCCGGCCACATATTGACAAATATTGTCGTATAAATTGTTAGAATCCTGTTCCTTATGTGCTAGTACAATAAGTTTTGCTTGAATATTCTCTGACTGACTAATGATTGCGCTCCCTGAGAATCTAGCTTGGAGTATTTCCCCTTTTGATTTAACCTTAAATTTACTTACTATCTTTTCCATTTGGGATAGAGCCTTTTCACCTTTTTCGGTGTCCTTTGGTATTTCCATATCGATCGGGTGGTTCCTGTTGACTTCTATCACATAAAGTAAATTTATCGGAAATTTCATTTGCCTGGCCAACCGTGAGGCAGTGGTTGCTACATACTCATCACTAGCCGAGCCTGTTATTATTGCAAGGATCATAAGTCCGTCTCTTCAATAAGAATTTCAACTTAACAAAAAAGTTAAATCTGTCCCTCCGAATCATCTGACGAATCATCCAAGGTTTCAAGGTCGCTATCCAAAGCTGCAACAATTACAAAATCCCCAGATTCGACTTTAGAATTCACAGGCGGGTTCAAGGTTACTTTCCTTCCTTTGCATAGAGCGACAGCAGTTATGCCATAACTGTCACGGCTATTGGTAAATCCTATTTCCTCAAGTGTAGTTCCCGACAATTTTTCTGGCACCCTGTACCTACTAACACCGTAGTTATTTGTTATTTCCAGGTATTCTTCAACACTAGCATTAAACAGGCTATGGGCGAGTCTAGTTCCCATCTCTTCCTCAGGCTGAATAATCCTGTCCACTCCTATCCTCCTCAGAGTACTAGCATGTAATGAATCCCGAGCTCGAGCCACAATTGTGTTTACGCCAATAGTCTTTAATAGAACGCATGCCATAACACTATCTGCTATGTTAGTCTCGATAGTAATTATAGCCACATCATAATCCTGAATTCCTAGATCTCTAAGTGCACTCTCATTGGTACATTCTGCAGATACAGCGTAGGTGCACTGGCCCAACACTGACTGAACCCTGGCCTCATCTTTATCAATAGCCAAGACATCATGGCCAAGGTTATAGAGAGTACGAGTGGTACTAACTCCAAATCTTCCAAGACCGATAACTGCAACCTGTTTGTTAGCCATAAAAATTACCTTTGGCGTACATTTTATACACTAGCCAATTGTAACTGGTTCTGTAGCATACCGATATGGGCTCGCTTCCCTATTGGGAACCATTCTGAGACCTACTATAATAGGCCCTACTCGACCGATAAACATAGTAATTGCAACTATCACATGCCCTAACCCATTTAGCTCACCGGTAGCGCCAGTACTAAGGCCAACTGTACCGAAAGCTGAAACAGATTCAAATGCTAAATCCCTTATTAGCACATGGCTGTTAGTAAGGGCCAGACATAAAGTACATAGGAATATAAAAGCCAAACAAATTAATGCCACAGCATAGGATCTCCGGACTGTGGTAGGAGATATTTCTCTACCAAATGCTGTCACATCCGCTCTTTCTCTAATTATAGCTACTACGCTGAGAACGATAATAAAAAAGGTTGTTACCTTAATGCCGCCGGCGACTGACCCCGTCGCACCGCCAATAAACATCAAAAGAGACATAAACACATCCGTCGCAGGCCTAGCATACCGATAATCTATTGTCGAAAATCCAGCTGTACGGCCACTCACACCCTCAAAAATTGATACACCAATTTGAGTGTTTAATGGCAAATCTCCAATTGTTTTAGGATTGTTACTTTCAGCAAAAAAGAAGAATAAAGCCCCGGTGATTATTAATACTATCGTCATTGATAATACTATTTTGCTCACTAAAGAAAATTTTCTGATCGAGTCCTTAGAGACGAGGTCAACGACTACCCAAAAACTTAACGATCCCAGAATTATCAGCCATCCTATTATGCTTAAAACAACAAAATCTTCCCTGAAAGCATGCAGACCATCAGAGTGGTTCAAAATAACAAACCCTGCATTATTGAATCCAGAAACCGAATGGAACAAGGCTTGCCAGGCGGCCTCCCCTAGAGATTCCGAAAATAAGAACCTTGCGAACAAAGCCAAAAAACCTATAATCTGAATTGATATAGCAGCTGCAACTATCGTAACGCTTAGTCTCTGGATCCCTCCCATATTTTCGCTTCCCAGAGTTTCCCTAATGAGCAATCTCTGGGCCATTGAAACTCTCTGACCAAGAACAGCCAATAAGAAGGCGGCTAGAGTCATAAATCCTAGTCCCCCCACAAACATAAGAAGCAAAATAATCACCTGACCACTTGGAGTCCAATAAGTGGCCGTATCTACTATGATTAAACCAGTAACTGTCACAGCAGAGGTGGCGGTAAATATTGATAAAACTGGATCTCCCCACCCTTGTTCATGATGAGCAAATGGAGCCGAAAGCAAAAGGGCTCCCACTAATATCAAAGCCAAAAACACCCCAATCAATATGAGAGGAGAGGAAAAAGTACGGGTATTTATTCTCCTCTGATTGACATTAAAGGTGATAGGAGCTATTTCTGATCGCCTAGGTTTTGTTATGAAAATATCGCCAAGGCGTTTGTTGAACCTAGTATCCATTTTATGATTCTATGTGAGATAAACCGTGAATAATTATAAAAGAGTCTTGATAATCTGCTAATTGTTTATATTTCAAAGTAGCCTTTAATTATACCAGTCAGTTAAAAGGAGGCATTTGCAAGGGTTATATATTCCTTTAATTGAGGAGAATGTAGCTAAAATTGGCCATTCCGATCCTAAAAGCACCGATATCCTTAAAAGATAAGCTTAAACAACTGGGAATATCGGGAGTAAATAACAATTGAGAGCACCAAAAGGCTTTCACATGCCACATCCTGACCTTCACTTAGCTCACCTAACTTCTCCTCATGGATTCCGGCCGCACGTATTAGACCAATACATCCATTCTCGATGGAACCACTATTTCCTACAATGCTGCCTTGCCTCGATATCACTGATACTTATATTACTTATTAGAGATACTTCAAAACCGCGGTAGTGGTCGGAATTGCGCCCTTTGCATTTACGATATTTGTAATTCCAAACAGTGTGGCTGCAACGCTTCGCAAAGTAATTGGAGGGCACTTTTTAGCAGCCTTTATAGGAACCGTAATCGCCCTGATCCTTCAATCCCCACTTTTGATCCAAATGGTATTAGAAAACCGTTACTTCCTCGATGTGGCCGCAGCTCTATCAGTCGGGATTGGCATATTTTTGATGGTGGTTACCAACACTGAACAGCCAGCGGCGGCGGGCACCTCCCTAAGACTAATAATCCAATGCTGTGAACCAAATATGGGGGTCGATTGATCCTCCCTGATATTCATAATGGTTAGTGCCGGCTTGCTTTCTGGAGTGAGGATCGCCCTCCGTGATAAAATGGTGAATCTCCTTTAATAAGCATCTTCGGAGATTTCTGTACCATATAAATATGTCTGTGTTGCAAAACTTACGTATCACAAAATCATTTGTGCAATGGCGGCCGGTTAATACCAGCACATGGATGTCTGACAGGTTAGGTGCCCTAGATATATGAATTCCAACCTAGAATATTCCATTACTCGAATACACAATTCTAAGACAAAGCTGGTCATGTCTGTCTCTGGAGTAGGCTCCCAATCAATTAATTGGTTATTGGGTGTTCCTGGCGCATCGAAAACTTTGCTCGAAGCAACCATTCCATATTCCAATGAATCTCTAAATAGCTACATCGGAGAAGTACCTGGGCAATACGTGTCTAAAACAACGGCGTTGTCGATGGCAAAGGCTGCATATAAACGAGGAACTCAATATGGCAACGAGATGGACATCATTGGAGTTTCATGTACGGGGGCGATATCTACGAATAGAAAAAGAAGAGGCCCTAATCAGGCGTTTATTGGATTATGGGGTCCGAGATTAAAGTATGTAGCTCACCTAATTCTCAAAAAGGGAGAAAGGAGCAGAGTTGAAGAGGAAGAACTTGTGAGTTCACTAATCGTGCAATACATAGAAGAAAAACTACTAGATAACAGTACATTAAGTGTGGAATTAAACGAGTTGGAATCTGTTTCTATAGATGAGACGGAATTCTCTTCTGATCTTGATTCGTTGATGGGTGAGCATATTAGTTCTATCACTTCCGCTGGGTCTGATCTAGTGGGATTAGATAAAAGTTTCGAAGGTGGCATATTGTCTGGGTCGTTTAACCCAATACACCAAGGACACATAAAGTTATCAAAACTTGCATCTGATATTTTAGGAGCTCCCGTAGCCTTCGAAATATCTGTAACAAATGTGGATAAGCCTCCACTTCAACCGGGTGAGATAAAGAACAGAGTATCCCAATTTGAGAAGTCAGAGACAGTGATTCTAACTTGCGCCCCGTTGTTTGCCGAAAAATCCGGTATATTCAAAAATTCGACTTTTATTATAGGGAGCGATACGGCTCTACGATTGGTGGACCCCAAATACTATGACAATAATGCCCAAAATATGTACACATCCTTGCAGAAGGTCAAGGATAATAAATGCAATTTTCTAGTGGCAGGGCGTCTCCAAAATGGCGAATTTAATACTATATTTGACGTGGCGATACCAGAAGCATTTATTTCCATGTTTAACGATATACCCGAATCACAGTTCAGAATGGATTTGTCTTCAACAGAACTTCGCAACAACAGAACTAGGTTATAAAGAAATGAGCTATAAAGACCTGAGAGAATTCATCAGTTTTTTGGATTCTAAAAATCAAGTTCAATATATTGATGCTCGTGTAAGCAGAGATTTAGAAATAAGCGAAATAACCGATAGGGCAGTTAAATCGGGGGGGCCTGTCCTGTACTTCCGTAATGTAGAAGGATTCACGATACCTGTTGTAACAAACCTATTTGGTACACATCAACGAATGGCTTGGGCTTTGGGGGTAGAAAATACCGATGATTTAACTCAGAAAGTCCGTGATATTCTGGGAATCGTGAAAACACCTCCCGAGTCAATGTTAGACAAACTGAAAGCCCTCAAAGACATGGCAAACCTGGCCCGGACGCAGCCCAAAAGAATTTCATCCGCTCCCTGTCAGGAAATAGTAAAGATAGGGCAAGATGCCGATTTAAATTACTTACCTCACCTGACCTGCTGGCCAATGGACGGCGGCAGATATATAACCCTACCACTGGTAATTTCTAAAGATCCTAGCTCAGGGAAAAGAAATGTTGGTACCTATCGTATGCAAATTTATGATTCTCACACTGCGGGCATGCATTGGCAGTCACATAAAGTTGGAGCAAGCCACTACAGGTCGGGCGAACTGTTGAAGTTACCGAAGATGGAGGTTGCCATTGCGTTGGGTTCCGACCCTGTTACTATCTGGACAGGAGCTCTTCCGTTACCTCCTGACATGGACGAGATCGCGGTATCAGGGGTATTAAGAAACTCATCTGTCGAAATGATCAAATGTAAAACAGTTGACCTGGAAGTACCCGCCCATTCAGAAGCGGTGTTGGAAGGTTACGTAGTCCCTGGAGAATTGAAAGAGGAGGGCCCATTCGGTGATCACACTGGATACTATTCTCTTGAGGATGATTATCCGGTTTTTCATCTGACTGCTTTGACACATAGAAGACAGCCCATATACCCCGCCACCGTCGTAGGAAGGCCACCGTCCGAAGATTTTTTTATGGGAAAAGCTGTGGAGAGATTAATGCTCCCTGCACTCCAATTAACCTTGCCAGAGGTGGTGGATATTAATATGCCAGCAGAAGGTGTTTTCCACAATTTGGTTATCGTTTCAATGAAAAAAGAATATCCAGGACACACCAGAAAGGTCATGAATGCGATTTGGGGATTAGGATTGATGATGTTGTCAAAAGGAATAATAATTGTAGACGACACAGTAAACGTCCAGGATCTATCTGAAGTTACCTGGCGGGTTACTAGCAATATTAATCCAGATACAGACATAGTGATCACTGAAGGACCTGTTGATGACTTAGATCATGCAAGCCCAATCCCGAAATACGGGAGCAAGCTTGGAATCGATGCTACTAAAAAGACAGCCCTTGATGGAAGAAAAAGAATTTGGCCTCCGGATGTAATAATGTCAGATGAGATAAAATTATTAGTCACCGATCGCTGGTCAGAATACGGTTTTTGATACTCATGCTCTTTAACAGTATTTGGCCAAAAGTGCCCAATTTCTTTGATGCAATAAAGTTTCAAGAATCAATTTTTTCACTCCCTTTTGCCTACATAGGAATGCTCCTCGCGATTCAGGGTATACCGGATTTTGAAAGATTTTTTTGGATAACTCTTGCAATGGTGTCAGCTCGAACCGTGGGTATGATTGCCAATAGAATTATAGACAGACACATAGACTCAAAAAGTCCACGGTCGTCGCAGAGACACCTTCCAAGTGGGATCCTTTCTGTTACCGATTTGTTAGTCCCTGGCATAATTTCGTCACTCATATTCATGTTCTGCGCCTACATGCTCAACACCTTAGCATTAATACTGGCCCCACTCGCTCTCATATACCTTGTGGTATATCCATTTACCAAGAGATTTACTTGGTTGGCTAATATTCTTCTTGGATGGGCTCTCGCCATAGCCCCTTCAGCAGCTTGGATCGGGATGGTGGGCAAACTAGAATGGCAGCCTGTTTTACTTTCTACTTCAGTGGCCCTTTGGGCTGGCAGTTTCGACATCATCTACCATACGCAAGATGTTTCTTTTCAGAAAAAGGAGAAATTACATTCAGTCGCATCTCGTTTTGGAATCACTAAAGCCTTTAAAATTGCACAGGGCATGGATGTGTTGGCTGTGTTGTGTCTAATCATACTAGGTGTATGGATGGAACTAGGATTATTTTATTATGGTGGTTGCGGATTAACCTTAATTTTCCTTGTCTACAAATATCGACTAGTAACACCTAGCGATCTATCGAGAATGGGGATGAGCTTCATGAGAATCAACGCTTTTGTATCTTGTTCCATGTTGTTAGGTACAATTACATCACTAATGGTGTGAAAATGAAAAACCTGGAGTCACGAATTGTAGTAGGTATATCTGGCGCTAGTGGATCCCTTTTAGCTGCCAAAACTGTCGACGCCTTGCTAAACAAAAATGTAGGTGTATCACTGGTCGCGTCAAACCCAGCACGAATCGTATGGCAGCACGAGATGAGTATGTCCTATGGAGAAAATGTGGAAGAATGGTCATACCATAATAATTTTGAGCATTTTGCGATCGGGGATTTTAAGGCACCTATAGCGAGTGGAACTTACCCAACTGCTGGAATGGCAATAGTCCCATCGAGTATGGCAACAATTTCTGCGGTAGCAAAAGGTCTATCAGATAATTTAATGAGAAGAGCTGCCGATGTTTGTCTAAAGGAGAGAAGACCTTTAGTAATGGTTCCACGAGAGTCTCCACTTAATGCAATACATCTGGATAACATGAAATACCTAGCCACTTTGGGTGTGGCGATCCTACCCTC
>DJMH01000002.1:0-140 GCA_002435305.1 Dehalococcoidia bacterium UBA6495 | reverse complement strand
ATGGCACTCGGTATAATCGACCAACTACCTGAAGAGATGCAATATAGAGGTCCTATTGTTTAATTCTATTGTGTTGGTCTGACTCTCAACTATAAAATGCCTATGATTAAAACTAAGAAAGGAATTGACATGATTTCGGC
>DJMH01000026.1 GCA_002435305.1 Dehalococcoidia bacterium UBA6495 | reverse complement strand
GGTCAGAACCAAGGCGGAGGCGGTCAGAACCAAGGACTCCCACCTGGTATTACAAAGGCGCAATTTAATGAGGTCTTTGGTGGTGGTGAACCTCGAACGGTTGTTAGAGAGCGGGTCGACCAGTGCGTTGCTGATGGGAATCAAATGAACGAGTGCCTGCGTGATGTGAAGAATGGTATGAGGGAAGAGTTTAAGAGTCACGAAAGCTTTGACCAAAATAAGTATTCGGACAGAAAAGAATTGGATGATCTAAGTACGAGCGCGGTACGTCAAAATACGAGAAACCCGCAGGGTGACGCCGGCCACGCTATGAATACCAACCAATTTGGTGGGCATGGTGACGGGGTTGGTAAAAGAGGAGGCCAGGACTTCAACCAGTGCATGGATGACAATGCTGGTGGAAAGCCCAAATATGACACAGACGGAAGCTTCGTCAGTTCACCATCACATGGTGACGCTGCCGATAACTGCATGGGCCATGCCTCTAACACAATGCGAGATTCCTACGGAAACAAGGACATGGGTAACCATGCCGGTCTTACCAGGACTCAGGGCGGCACGACAACCCAACAGTAGAACAAAAATCGTTTTCTAAACGAGCGTAAAAAGCCGGTTCATGGGAAATCATGAACCGGCTTTTTCTATTGGGAAAAATTCACGTATTAATACCTAGGTGAAATTGCCGTTGTTAACCCCCGAAAAAGCATTTAATATCGTAGGGAGATATTTACTTCAACCAGACGCGAGAGGTCAAAATATATGAAGCAATTGATAATGCTTTTTTTCATTTCCATATTAACCATAGCGATATTTGCATGCGGGCCTGCCGTGGGTAGAGCCGTCGGGGATGCAGAGGTAGACGTGGATGCAACGCTTGCCCAAATGGAACCACAAACAGAATCGGAACAAGAACTCTATGACATGCTCAAAGAGATTGACCGCTTGCACAAAGAGGAACGGGCAGAGCTATTAACAGCGCTCAGCAATTCCAGTGAGGTCATTGATGAACTTCTCGTTTTAATAGGGCACGATGTAGATCTTGATGGAAATTCCCTGTCAGCCGGTAGTTTAATCGACGGAGGAGCCGGAGATACGGACTTATCAGATCTTATAGGCCGGGCTAAATCTACCAGAGACCGGGAAGAAGAAATACAGAAGGCCCTTGAAAATGCTGAGAAAGTTCCATGGGATCGAATCAGGTTCCTTAACGAGCAGTTAGAGTCGGCCAACGCTGAGTTAGGTGCTCTAAATGAAGACCTCTCCGAGGCAGCTAAAGAATTAGATCATGCAGACCAACTTGAAGCTAAACTGGTTGTTGGATTAAAAGGACAGGATTCGGAATACACCGCCTTGGCAAGAAGGGCCGAAGAAGCCTCTGAAAAAATAGAGGTGATTGGACACATCCTTCAGGTAGCATTCGATGGCGAAGGTGAAGAAGAATCGGCGACTGAAAAACTAATACGACTCGATGGCAGAGAAATTATCGCCGCACACCTGGAAGATTGTATGGATGATTCGCAATCATCAAATTCCAGAGTGGCCAGAGAAGACTGTGCTGATGAAGCGATTGTTTATCACCAAGAAATGAGAGCTGTTGAACCCACTGATGTGGATGACATCAATAATGCCGCAATGTTGTCCGACCCAGACACAGAGGACGCCGTTTACGGGGTAATAGAATGTTTGGAAGATATGGAAGACATGGTATTCACTATGGACATGGTTGAAGATCCTGTGACGGGTGATTTTGTGGGAAGGGCTGAGCTATACCGACGTAACTGCTACAGAAATGTGAATGAGGATATTGTCGCAGCTGCAGATGGAAACTCCCCAGACGGCAGGGCAGTAATCAGCAGTAGCGACGATGCGGCGACGTCATTAAAGAGAAAGCTTGACTCCGAGGATAGAGAAGCCAGAGCGATGCGTAAAGCTATCCGGACTGGACTCGACGACATAAGTGACAAAAAATTCAAATCCAGCGTAGAAGATCTTTTATATGACAAATCTTTAACTGGGAAAGGTGTCGAAACCCTAATGGGAAACATCCTGAACCTCGCCCAAGATGATCTAGAATGTGATCCTCACGGTATTAAAGGTGAGCCTTGCGACTATGACGATGAATATTACGAAGACGATCTCGAGGATATAACTGGCAACACAGCAATGAGACTTCACGAAGAAATCTGTGAACTCGACGGCATAAAAGACGACTGCTGGGAAGCTCTAGAAGATCCTATTTGGTCGATCGTTAATCAGGCAGCTGAATCTTTATACTCCGCAGCAACAGCCCTCGGTAATGATGAAGCATACGCAAAACTTGACGATATATCCGATATCATATCCCGTGCGATTTTATCTTATCCAGACCTAGCCCCACAATTTGCAAACGTCGATGGTGGTGCTCTCAACGATGTGGTTCAAAATGCAGCAGCAGGGCTAGTTGGTGGTATTACCCAAGGCGATAACTGGGGCATGGGAGAGGATGTTAGTGGCGAATTTGAATCCTGTATCAATACTCTGGTTGAATCTGAGGATATGGAGATCGGAGATGCTGCCGCTGAGTGTCTCGAATACACCTCGAGCGCTTTCTCAGCAGAATTTGGGTTGGGGAATAGAAATAAAGACGATTAGTCGACCCTCAAGGACAAACAGTTGAGATCAAAATGCCAGGCCTCGAAATGGGGCCTGGCATTTCTCTTTAGCAATTCTCACGGGTTGGCTTAATTGTTGTCATTTAGTAAAAACACATCCGATTTACCTTTGGTAATAAAAGGAATACGAACGGTTAAAGATGCGACACTATGCGCAGAATATGGTGCGGATGGAATAATCGTATCTAATCATGGCGGCCGCCAAATCGGTCGAACATTGTCTTCAATAGAGACACTGCAACCAATAGCACAGGCTGTCGGCGATACTATCGAAGTATACTTCGATTCGGGAATAAGGAGAGGTTCGGACGTATTCATGGCCTTAGTACTAGGGGCCCGTGCCGTCTTTGTAGGGCGGCCTACATTTTGGACAATGGCCTACGATGGGCATAACGGCGTGAAGTTAATGTTAAATATTCCCAAAGCAGAATTTGACAGGTGTCTTGCTTATTGTGACTACAGGTCCATATCCGAAATTTCAAACAGCTCAGCAAATATTCCATCTCATTGGCCTTCAGAAATTCCGTGAAAGAAATAAATGACCCTACTCTACTTTTTGCTAATCTGAAACCAACCCCAAAACCCATATCATTTGATTTTCAAATTTGTTTTACACCTGTGGCATCACTTCTTCCGCAAACCATGCAATACGGTCTACCATTTCTTCGGGAGGATAGGACCATATAGAACCGTAATATTCACAACCTGCCTCTGCATAGGAATCAATAGTCTCCACACATGGAGCAGCCTCCGTAAAAACGTCAAAATTTTGAAGTGCCCCTTTTAGGGGAATATCTATACCCATTTCTAGCCGTAGCGCCCTGAGAGCTTTCAGTCCATCTGAGTACAAAGCGGGGCTAATGTTAGTAGGTATCCAGGCCTCGGCGTATTTAGCTGCTAGATTAAGCATCCTTTTTCCTCTAACCCCAAACCACATAGGTGGGTACGGGGTTTGGACGGGAACAGGTGATATGATTGCACCATCCGAATGATAGTTTTTACTGTCATATCGCACTTCATCACCGGCCCACAACTTAGTAATCAAATCTAGAGCTTCCTCTGTTCTGCTTACTCTTTGGCCTGGGGTCCCCCAATTACTAAATCCGTCAAATTCAGGCTGGTGCCAACCGGCACCCACCCCCAAGATAGTCCTACCTCCCGATAAATAATCTACGCTGGACACAATTTTGGCCAGCTGTGATGGAGGTCTAAAGGGAATAGGGGTAACAACAGTACCAAGCTTGATTGAAGTAGTCTGACCGGCTAGAAAAGCCAGTATGCTCCATGCATCCAACGTTTCCGGGCCATCCGGCAACATATAATGATCCCACGAAAGAAATGCGTAAAACCCGGCTTGTTCGGCAGCTTTACCTACATCTGAAATTAACTCTTTGTCCAAATAACCCCTTTTGACCGGGTATATCAGTAGATGTTCCAAGTGACGCTCCTAAACTGCATTAATTTTGTAATCCCCCGCCCAGAGTTTTTAATATATATTCGGTTTCATTCATCATGTTACAAATGATTTCAGATACTTTATCGATCGATTTTATCGGCCCAGAACCACTTCCGGCATTCACCGGCGCTACTGTTAAATCGGCATTTTTTTGAGCCAGGGCGATATCCGTCTTAAGATCTTCTTTGTGCTCCAGTAATTTTTCGTAGTTTTGATGCCATTGATCTGTAAATTTATTTCTGATAACCCTATGTCCGATGTGAAAAGGAAAAGGGGCGTCGGTGGCCAAATCGTAAGATTTTGTATTGACTGTGTCGTCTGTACCTACCTCGGTTAGGGCCTGCTTAGCCCATGCCGGTCCAAACCATTCGTTCGAAGCCACAAACCTACTCCCAACCCACACTCCACTGGCACCCAAAGCCAAAGCAGCTGCAACTCCCCTTCCATCTACTATTCCTCCTGCTGCCAATACGGGAATTCCAGGGCACGCATCTACTACCGCAGGAGTAATCGAAATGGTACCTATATGCCCGATATGCCCTCCACCATCAGCACCTTGAGCAACTAACAGATCAACTCCTTTCTCACTTGCATGGATAGCTTGTTCGACTGTTTGAACCTGTTGGAGAACTTTTATACCTGCATTTTTTGCATCAGCAATATACGGAGAAGGGTCAGAAAATGAATGCCCAATTAGATCTACTTTATTTCGTATGGCCACCTCCACAAGTTCACCTATGCCATCGACACTGGTTATAAAGCCCACTCCAAAGGGGTTATCAGTTATCTCACGTACGCGTTTAATTTGAAATTCCAGCCATTCTGGATCAGGAACGGTGCTCCCCATTCCCAGCATCCCAAAGCCACCAGAGCCTGATACAGCCCCTGCTAATTCAGCGGTAGCACTGGTTGCCATAGGTGCATTAAATATTGGGTATTTTATCTGGAGAAAATCTGTAAGCGCTGTTCTAATCATAAAATTAGTTCCATAATTTCATTCCTAAATGTACTTCCACTCTACTCTATATATATCACAAAGGGGATTTAATAGCCTTATCCACCATCAGAAATTAAATAGTCGAATACCGTCAAATATATTTATTTACTTGCTTAATAAAGGATTAAAATGAATTACCATGAAGCTCTCCCTTTCCTTACTAGAAATCACAAAGGTGTTATCAGTACAAACAGGCCGGATGGGTCGACACATTCCAGCATTGTAGTCTGTGGGATTTATAGCGATAAACCAGCTTTTGTATCTGTATATCCCAAATCACAAAAAATTCTGAACTTAAGAAGAAATCCCAAATGCACTCTTGTATCAGTTACTGGGGATTGGCGAAATTACGTGGTCGTGGAAGGATTAGTTTCACTCACTGATTACGGTAATACCGATAAGGAAATAATGCGAACCCGGCTTAGGGAGGCATATATGTCATGCAGTGATACCCCACATCCGAACTGGGACGAATACGATAAAGCAATGGTACGACAAGAGGCGACGATAGTTATTATTGAACCAACACGAATGTACGGCTTGTTACGTTAAATACCATTATGTGATATAACGAAATAAATCAGCATTAGATAGGGCTGAAAGGGAAAACCATGGTAGTTTTCGACAAGAAAGAATTTGAATTAAGAGCTCATCTACTCAGAAGAGCAGGGTTCGGGTCAACTAGGCCGGAACTGCAAAAATACATGGAAAATTCATACGAAGATACCGTCGAATACCTCCTGACCCCGAATTTTACAGATTGGATGGGAGACCATATTGTAAGAAGATTTGATGGGGAGGCATCAGGAATGATAAACGCCCCGGGAGCATCCCGTAATTGGCTATACAGAATGATCAGCGCTGCCAATCCTTTAACAGAAAAAATCCCACTTCTCTGGCACAGTATTTTCGCTACTGGGGTACCAAAAGTTATTAATGGGAGGGCGCTATTTGATCAAATAAATATGCTCCGAAAATATGGCCCTGGAAGGTTGGACGACCTACTATTGCAGCTTTCAAAAGACCCGGCAATGATCGTATGGCTAGATAATCAAGAAAACCATAGAGATGCGATGAATGAAAATTGGGGCAGAGAGCTTTTGGAACTATTTTCCATGGGTGTTGGAAATTACACTGAGGAAGACGTAAAGGAATGTGCTAGAGCATTCACCGGCTGGACTATAGGAAATACTGAGTACATGATGGTACGAGCAAAAAGGGACTCAGATTGGCCTTATGGAAGAATCGCCTACCATTTCGAATACCGAGAAGACGATCATGATGCGGGACAACGAATCTTTTTGGGACAAAGGGGAAATTTCAACGGTCAGGACATTATCCGAATAATTTGCGAACAAGAAAGTACAGCGAGGTTTATTTCAAGACACCTTTATCACTTTTTTGTGGCGGATGAAGCACCCGTACCTTCATGGTCTACAGTAGCACCTAGAGACCCAGAGGCGATTGACCAACTGGCTCAAGCGTACTTCGACTCCGATCACAACATAACTGAAATGCTGCGGAGCCTCTTCAATTCAGATTTTTTCAAATCTCAAGCTGTCAGATACCAAAAGGTTAAAGGGCCGGCGGAATTTGCCGCAACAGTTTTCAGGCTTAGTGGACAATTTAATATACCAAATCGAGACATGATTCCTAAATATCGACAGATTGGTTGGATGGGTCAGGAGCTAAGCAATCCCACTAGTGTAGAAGGTTGGCACGAAGGGAAAGAATGGATTGATACTGGAACACTGATAGAGAGAATTAATTTTGCATCGGATCAACTGGGCGACTACGGAAACCCGGGTGTTCGAGAAATAGTCAACACATTGATAAAAGATGGTGCCGGACTCCTATCTAGTGAAGAGACGGTTTCAAATTGCCTTGACCAACTGGGCTTCCTGGAAGTCTCCAATGAAACTAGAGATGTTTTAGTTAGATATGCCGAAGAGGTAGTTGATCCTGTGTCTAGAATAACTGGCTTGCTTCGTCTTTTAACCACCTCCAGAGAATTTCAATTAGCGTAGTTGAAAAATTACTCAGTAAACCCAATAGGCCAGTATCAAAAATGATCGAATATTTGCTTACCCTAGGAATTGTCGCGATGGAGGGGCGGGGCTTTGAGTATCCAACAGACTCCGTGGTAGCTCCAAACGGCCGCTTGTATGTACCTAATAAGTCGAGAGATTATGGAGAGAGAGGGGTTAGATTAACTGTCTTAGGCCTCGATAGTGAATTTTATGGGACATTTGGAACCTATGGAGCATCGGAAGGAAAGCTGCAATCTCCTTCAGGTGTTGAGGCAACGAACGACGGTAGAATCCTTGTCTGCGATGACTATACCCACACTATAAACGTATTTGACTTAGAAGGTAAATTTTTGAATCGCTGGGGGCATTACGGTCAAGGTAAAGGTGAGCTTGATGGCCCTTCAGGCATAGCTGTTGATCCCGAAAATAACGTATATATATCAGATACCCGCAACCATAGAATCCAAAAATTTAACATTGATGGTCTTCATCTAGCCACTTTTGGTAAACAAGGAAAAAATAGAGGTCAGTTTGAATTGCCCTGGGGTATATCATTTACCCCCCGAAACACGTTGTGCATCGCCGACTGGGGGAATAGCCGCATACAAGAATTAACCATAGATGGGGATGTATTGTCGGTCATCGATAACGAATCAAGCCCTTCCTATGAATTGAAATACCCCTCTGCTGCGGTGGTAGATGATAATGGGATAACTTACATAGCCGACTGGGGGAATGAAAGAGTTAAGTTGATAACAGATAAAGACATCATGGTCCAAAATTTAAGAGGTGAGGGCACAGTTTCAAAGTGGGCGGGTGAATTTCTAAACACTAATGTCGAAGAAAACAACGCGCGACAAACCTCAAACATGGATATAGAATTGGATTTCCTTGAAGACAATGACCCACACAGTGAGTCCGCTCACATCGAAAAATACTTTTGGTCCCCAGTTTCAATCAAATTGGATACTCTAAACCGTGTATACGTGACAGAAACTAATCGCCACCGAATACAGGTATATCAACAAGCATAAAAATATTACAAAACATCACTCGACAAGTATTTCCTCAACCCAAGACTTAGCGGAAGTATTGCAAAAGTAACCAAGCCCATTACATAAGTAGAACGAACCAAGCCAAAAGCATCTGCCACAAAACCGTACAATAAAGGGGCCCCAATGGTACCTATCTCGTTGGTAGTATAAAAAAATCCGTAATACCTCGCCCTCCGACTAGTTGGGACAAACTTAGCAACAGTGGCATAGAGAGCACTAGAGGTACCGTTTAACCCAACCCCCATTACAAGTACAAGAGGCCAAATAAGAAGGTAAGGAGTGTAAAGCGATAACACCACAAATACCGCCGTCATCCCTTTAGTTATCCAAATAATATTAACCGTGCCGATTTTGCCGTCTAACCATCCACATACATATTTGCCAGCAGCTCCACCGGAAAACAAAAGGAATAAGGCAGTACTTATTTCACCGGTGCCCATACCGTGACCAACAAGAATAAAAGGTAAGAAAACGAGTACCCCGGTCCTAGTAGCATTGTCTAAGGCCCCTATGAAACTCAATGAAATGAATGCCTTGTTTCGAGGTGATTCTCCTAGAGGATCTCCCGAGGGTAGGGTGGTCACATTTAAATTAGGGCGTCCCATATTAAGGTTGCGGTTAAAAGCTGAGGTCGCCAACATTAAGAAAACTCCTGCGGCCCCTATGTACAACATAGTGCCCCCCCAGCCGAATATAATAAGTAAAGTTCCGCCCAAGGCAGGAGCAATCATTTTTCCCAAATCCCCTGAGAAATTCACGGTTCCTACCGCTGCAGAACGGCCAGAATCGTTATATGCTCTAGAAACCATACTGGAAGCCAGTGGGTGCTGTGTCCCTCCTCCCAAACCCCCAATAATTGCGAAAATAAATAGCAACCAAAACCCATTTGATAATCCCATTCCAACCAAACCAGCAGAGGCCCATAAATTACCCGTAACAAGCATCCAGAATTCTCCGAAATACTCTGCCAAAAAACCTGCTGGGACCTGCAATACAGCGGTGGCTCCACTATGGGTTGACCGGAGCAACCCAACCTCGGCATAAGTCAAACCTAGACTGTCTTTAATCGCAGGTAGAAGTGGTATCAGCAACGCAAATATTAGATCGCTCCATATATGCATCGAAGATCCAAAGATCAAAATACGCCGGGGAGTCATTTTTGGATTGGACATGTATTGAAATATCTCGTGGTTAGGTAAAATGATTTGTGATGTTATCAGGGGTCACGTAATAATTCACATTCAGGTGTAGAAAATGAAAACCAGTTTGGATACTTCAAAAATAGGGAAAACCGATGTTAGGGTTACCAGGATAGGAATGGGTGGAGCTCCTTTAGGTGGACTAGATTCTAGAACCGCCCAAGACACCCTGGAATATGCCTTTGCACAAGGAATACGGTATTTTGACACAGCACCTTTGTATGGATCAGGGTTGAGCGAAATACATAACGGAGGATTTCTTTCAACATTACCGAGAAATGACTTCGTACTGTCTAGTAAAGTAGGACGGTTGATAATTCCCGGTCAAGATATCCCTTTTAATTACACAAAAGAGGGGATCCTTAGATCCATAGATGAAAGTCTCACAAGACTGAATTTGGATTCATTAGATATAGTACTGATACACGACCCAGACAACCATTATAGTTCTGCGTTGAATGAAGCCTTCCCCACACTGGCAAAACTCCGAGAGCAGGGAGTGATAAAAGCCATAGGAGCAGGTATGAACCAATGGGAGATGCTAAGACAGTTCGCCAAAGATGCAGATTTCGATTGCTTTCTTGTGGCAGGCAGATACACTTTACTCGATCATTCAGCCCTCCACGAATTAATGCCGTTGTGTTTGGAAAAAGATATAAGTCTGATACTTGGCGGGCCTTACAACAGCGGAATACTGGCATCTGACCTAAATACCAAAAGCACCTATTTTTACGATCCCTCTCCCCCTGAAATAATTGAAAAAGCGAAAAAAATAAAGCAGGTGTGTGATCGTCATCAGGTGCCCCTCAAAGCGGCAGCGATACAGTTTGGACTGATGCACCAGTCAGTAGCTTCAACTATTCCAGGACCTCGGAGCCCGAAGGAAATTGAGGACAATATAGTAATGGCTTCAATAAAAATAGAGCCCGATTTATGGAGGGAATTAAAACAAGAAAATTTAATTCACCAAGATTGTCCTGAGTAAATCTTTTACTAAATCACAGCTGGCGCGATATGAAATTTTTCATGATTTCTATTGCTTCATCAGATTCAGGTTGGGGGTCTCTCACAAAACTGTGCGGCATACCATCAAATACAACCAATTCTATCTCCCCGCCTCTAGACTGATAAGTTAATTCGAAGTTGGCAGGAATATGATTCGGAACATTAGCATCCTCTGACCCATGTATAAGAAGAGACGTCGGCAATCTTTCAAATTCTCCATTTTCTAAAATATATTGAGGATTTCCAGCTTTCATCCTTTCTTCATCACCAAAATATGCCAAACTACCCGTAATTAAGTTTTCCATACCCTCGTCCTTGGCATACAAATATCTTGCATGTGAATCGAGTACAGCAGATATTCCAATGTAGTAGTCAACTGAAGCATCGACCTGGGCCCCCTTTACAAGAAGGGGCCGTTTTATGTAGTCAGACCTCGCAGGACACAACGCATTTAACATAGCTGTGTGACCACCGCTAGAAACGCCTAGGATCCCAAAGCTGGAAGGGTCACCGTTATAAACTTTGGATTCATTTTTCCACCATCTAGCACCATAATTCACGTCTATTACTTG
>DJMH01000089.1 GCA_002435305.1 Dehalococcoidia bacterium UBA6495 | reverse complement strand
TTTTGAAATGATTGATACTGTCCGGTCGATCTCCGGAGTTTTAAGTGTTGAGGTCTTATCTATTCCGTTTATCAGTATTTTTTCAGAACCCGGATAATCTTCGAGCTCGATGGAGGTCATTTTGACGGTTTCAATGATGTTGGAGCCCTCCTCAAATGAAATGCCGGAATCCAATATAGATCTAGTTGCAGCCCTGTACATTATTCCTGTGTCTAGGAAATTCCATTTTAAAGCCTTACCTACACCTCTTCCTACAGCGGTTTTCCCCGAGGCAACAGGACCGTCTATTGCTATTTGAAATTTCATTAATTAGCTTCCATCTTAATAGCCGTAATCCTAAATGTTGAAATAAGATTTTATGGTAGATTTGAAGTTGGGATCGTAAGAATATATAGACCCTTCCTTTTCTCTTATCTCTCTTGATACAAGGATATCTCGGGTGTCTAATTTAATATTGTCAACTACTGCTTTTTCATTAATGAGCGTATCGTAGGAGTCATCGTTCAATCCTAGGTAATTTTTCAATATAGATTCGTTATGCTGCCCAAATAAAGGTGCCCCCTTCATCTTGACATCTGAACCCGGCGACATTTTCCATGGTTTCCCAGGATATGGCAGTGTAGGAACTTCACTTTCTGGATGATGAGGAACGATTTCAAAAAAATCTCTCTGGTTCAAATGTTCATTAAAAAGCAGTTCTTTACCATTCAGCACCGCTCCTGCGGCTACTCCCTCTTTTTGCAAAGTATTCATTAATTCAACATTGTTCCACGACAGGGTTTTTGAAGATATCAATTTGTCTAATTCTGTTCGGTTCCGTATGCGAGACTCATTGGATTGAAATCGATTGTCACTCCCAGTTTCTGGAAACAACAAATTTGATAATGACTTCCATTGATCCTGTGAATTAGCAGCGATGGTTATCCATTTATCTTGACCTTCGCATGGATAACAACCATGCGGAGATATGTTGGGATGCGAGTTTCCTATTCGCTTAACTATTCTTTTGTTGGCTGTGTATTCGAGTATAGTTTCCGGAATAGTCGATGTAACGCATTCTGCTTGCGAGACCTCAATAAACTGACCTTCACCTTCTTTTAGCCTATGTATAAGCGCTGCCATTACAGCAAAGACGGTGTGCTCAGCGGCAGTGTAATCAGGATAGGGTATTTCTGGTTGAGCCGGCGGGCCATTTTCATAGCCGGTTGCAGCCGCAAGTCCTGAGGCGGCCTCAGTACCAAACCCTATCGCTCCAAAACTCGACCATGGTCCTGTGTGGCCATAGCCCGTTGATGAAATGACGATTATATCTGGCCGTATTTTTTGGAGATTCTCGTACTCTAAGCCGAATTTTTTCATGACCCTAGGGGTGAAATTGCATGCAAAGACATCGCTTATGCTGATCAAATCGTACAAATATTGGAGGCCATTTTTATTGTCTAATTCTAGTCCAAGGCTGAGTTTGTTTCTGTTTTGCTCATTGAAATTTAAGGCTCGATTCCAATATTTTCCATCCCGTCTTTCATCATAAAAGGCAGAAAGCCTGTAAGCATCCGGCCGTTTAGCCGATTCCAGTCTGATAATCTCTGCACCCATGTCGGATAGCAGTTTTGTGGCGTATGGCACGGCTATTAGTTGGCCCAGTTCGACTATCCGAACACCGCTTAAAATACCATTATCTTTCATTTGGCCGCCTAACATCCTGAAATTTATCGACAGGTAATTTCAACCTTTCTATTAGTATTTCCTCAGTATGTTGCCCCAATGTGGGTGCAGGTTTTTGTACATTCCAAGGAGTTTTGGATAACTTAAAAGGGCTTCCGGGAAATTTTGGTTTATTTGAACCAGAATTACCAATAGCCTGAAAATATTGATCATGTTCATATTGCGGGTTTTTAATTAGGTCTGCTGCGTCTTGTACTAATCCGTAAACTAGTTCACGGTGAGAGTGGGCTCCGTAAAATAATTCATGTCTACCTCTACGAATGAATGCAGCTCTTACCAAATTCTCAAATTCCTCGGCATGTTGTCTTCGTCCTTCAGGTGTTTGAAATTTAGCATCGGACAGACTGTCATCTTCAAGGAGATTGGCAGTTTTGCTCCACTCGGTAGGCCCGAAAGTGATTGGGACGATATATCCGTCTTTGACTTGTATAGGTGCCCGAGGAAGTTCTCCATTCATTAATGTTTGCCTTGTACGAACTATGCCAGAGGCGGCGTAACTTGTGGTTGTATCACGCACAGATGCGGCCATGCTCTCTTGAATAGATATGTCTACTTTCTGCCCGTTACCTGAATTTATCATTTCATAGTAAGCCATTAAGGCCGCTGAGGCCGCGTTAGTACCTGCCTTGAATTGCGCTTGATGGAAGGCGTGCTTGAGGGGAGATTTGTTAGTCGATCCAAAAATGAACATTAACCCCCCCAAGGCGTAAAAAATTAGGTCAGTTGCCTCAAAGTCTTTGTATGGTCCCGTTTGTCCAAAATTACTGATAGAAACAACAACTAAATTCGGGTTCAGGGTGCGCAGTTTGCTTTCTGTAAACCCATAAGATTCTAAGGTTCCAGGCCGAAAATTCTCTACTAGTATGTCTGAATTCCTCACCAATTTTTCAACAGCAAGATGGCCAAAATCTGATTTTAAGTTAAGTTCAACGCTTTTTTTGTTGGTGTTGAGGTATTGAAATAAAAGACTGTTATTTGTATCCTGAGTGGCCTCGTCAAAGGGTGGCATTTTCCTGCAAGGGTCACCGACTGACGGGTTTTCGATTTTTATGATATCAGCTCCGAAATCACCCAAAAGTTTTGTACAGTATGGCCCAGATATATAGCGGGTTAAATCCAGAACTCTCACATTTTTTAAAGCTTGAGGTTTCAATGAAATGTCCTAATATTTTGTGTATTCAGCCTGTTGAATTATAAACATATAGGCCCCTAGTTGAGAGGATTGAATTAACTACATATAATCACAAACAGAAAATGATCTCACCGTAAGGGGGTATGTTACCGACATGAATGATCAAGTTGTTTTTTGGGCCCCGGATGATTCTGGCCTTCAGGTGTTGAAAGATGCTATGCCAGAAGGGGTTGAAATAGATTGGGTTAACTCTTCGGCCTCCTTGGAGGAATCTGCTGAAGCATTACAAAATACCAAGGCCATAATATTGGGCGGGGCTCTTGCATTTGACCTTGAACTAGCTGCTAAATGCCCAGAATTACGTCTTATTCAAACTACTAGTGCAGGTACCAACCAACTTGATAAGGCCGCACTTGGAGAGCTTGGAATTAAAGTCTCAAATAATGGAGGCGGCAACGCCGTGGCGGTTGCTGAACATACCATCGCCTTGATGATAGGAGTATACAGAAAATTACAATTGCAATTCAAAAGTGTGCAGGACGGTAAATGGATGTCGAACATTCGAGATGAATGGTTCTCACAAGCACACGAATTAACTGGGAAAACAGTCGGGATAATAGGGGTCGGTCGAAT
The DNA here is from genome assembly GCA_002435305.1 of Dehalococcoidia bacterium UBA6495. Taxonomy (GTDB): domain Bacteria; phylum Chloroflexota; class Dehalococcoidia; order Lucifugimonadales; family UBA826; genus UBA11996. The sequence goes on along the minus strand of DJMH01000089.1, from coordinate 1,413 downwards.
AGGATCTCGAGTAGCTAAAAGGTTACAGGGCTGGGAGTGTGGACTTATTTATCATGATGTGGTCGATCCAGATTCAGAATTGGTGAGTGATCTCTGTATGGAAAAAGTGGGATTGGATGAATTATTAGCCACATCTGACATCATTACCTTACATGTTCCTTTGAATCGCAATACCAGAGGAATGATAAGTGATAGGGAATTTGATTTGATGAAACCTACTGCAATCCTAATCAATGCTTGTAGGGGTCCGGTCGTTGATGAGGATGCTTTTATTCGCGCAATTGAGCAGGACAAAATAATGGCTGCAGGGGTAGATGTGCTCGAAATAGAGCCTACTCCTGAAGATAATCCACTGATTGATATGGATAATGTCCTGATTACTCCACATCTAGCTGCCTTTACTCAGGAGGCTTCAGAAAAAAGTAGAGCATTCGCCACATATAACACGGCCAAAGTCGTTCATGGGGGAGATCCGGACTCTGTCGTTCTGCCAGATGACTAAATTATCGTGAACTGACTCGATGTATTAGGCTTAGGGGTGTTTGTTCCAATAATGTGTCACGTTCCATTTTATTTAGACCTGATCCCATAGCTACGTTTTCGGCATATTCCCGAGTCATCAGGTCTTCTGGAGCGTGGGCGTCTGAGTCCAGTATCAATGTAGCGCCACTTTCCCTAGCTGTTTTCACAACATGCCCGTTGGCCAAACCATGACCTTTTCTACCTGATATTTCTAAAAAAACTCCATTCTCGGCGGCCACTGTGGCCTCCTCCGCGGTTATTAGGCCGGGATGAGCCAATATATCCACATATTTGGATGACGCTGCCGCTATATTAGTTCCAGGAATTACCGGTTCCATTATGGTTTCTCCATGGACGTTAACGATTTCGGCACCTATTGATCGTGCCTCTTTGGCCAAGAGGTGGATATCCTCTGTGGGGGTATGGGTGATTTCTACACCTGGATAAACTTTTATATCCCATCTTTTCTCTGCCATTTCACAATCTTTTTTTAAGGTAGCTAGCACAAATTCCAGATTGCCTGGACCAACATGATCAGTTATCGCCATGGTCTTGTATCCAATCGCAATAGCTCGCCTTATGAGTTCGATTGGGGAAAGTATCCCGTCACTTAAAAAAGTGTGAGTATGAAAATCATGCATTGGTTAATCGCCTAATATAGATTTTGACAGTTTTTCCATTGCGTTCTTTGTTGAACCTATAAAAGGTTCTACTGCGTGCCCTGGATGGATAACTTTAATAGAAACAAATATTGGCAAATCCATTTTTTGGTGGTTGGAGAGGGATTCCCAGTATCTGTCTGCGGTCATGGTGGCTACTACCACCTCACTGCTCCTGGCATCGGTGATAGCCTTTACAGTCTCAATTGCCGAAATCATGTCAATTCCTTTC
>DJMH01000085.1 GCA_002435305.1 Dehalococcoidia bacterium UBA6495 | reverse complement strand
ACTGCAAAGGAAATATCCCAAGTGTTAAAACTGGCTAGGTTAAATTCGATTCCTGTTGTGGCCAGAGGAGCCGGAACCGGCCTTAGCGGAGGAGCTATAGCAGAACATGGTGGAATTGTTTTATCCATGGCTAGGATGAATCAGATATTAGAGGTCAATCGAAGTGATCGATATGCAGTTGTGGAGCCGGGTGTGGTAAATCTAGACCTATCAACTCATGTGGCTTCTGAGGGCTTATACTATGCGCCTGACCCATCTAGTCAGCGCGCCTGCACGATCGGAGGAAACATCGCTGAGAATTCCGGCGGCCCTCACTGTCTAGCGTATGGTGTTACCACAAATCATGTTCTAGGTATGGAAGTTGTATTAGCAGATGGATCTATAACTTGGTTTGGGGACAATGAGAGAGACGGAATTGGATATGATCTCCGCGGAATAACTATAGGGTCAGAGGGCACCTTGGCAATCGTCACGAAAATATCTGTGCGATTGTTGAGATTGCCTGAGCATGTGAAGACCATGTTGATGTCCTTCGAAACGATTGAGGATGCCAGCGCGGCCGTTACGGGAATAATTGGTGCTGGAATAGTGCCTGCTGCCTTGGAAATGATGGATCATTTTTGTATCAAGGCTGCTGAAGAAGCTGTAGGAGCAGGATACCCTGAGGGGGCGGGGGCAGTTCTTTTAGTTGAGTTGGACGGCTTGTTAGAATCTGTTGAAGAGGAATCAGAAGAAATAGAAGCCATATGCCGTGAATTCAGTCCTTTGGAAATTAGGGTGGCAACGGATTCCCTTGAAAGAGAAAAATTATGGTCGGGACGTAAAGGTGTATTGGGAGCACTTGGTAGGTTGGCTCCAAACTATTATCTGGTTGACGGCACTATACCTAGGACAAAATTGGTTGATGTTTTAAAGAAAATAAATGAAATATCTGAAAGAAGTGGTTACCCGATAGCTAATTTGCTACATGCAGGTGATGGTAACCTCCATCCTTCTATATTGTTTGACGAAAGGAAACCCGGGGATGTTGAAAATATACTGGCTATAGGAGCTGAAATTCTAAGGATTTGTGTGGACTCGGGAGGGGTTTTGTCCGGTGAACATGGAATTGGTCTAGAGAAACAGGACCAAATGCCTTTAATGTTTAGTGAAGAAGACATGGCAACTATGTCGCTTCTAAAATTGGCCTTTGAAACTGAAGATCTGCTCAACCCAGGCAAGGTTTTCCCTACCGGGGCGGGCTGCGGGGATATTTCTCAAGCTAGGGCAATTGCGAGGGTAGGTCCGGGCGCCTATATATAAATAGCAGGTATCCGATAGAAAATGGAAGAAAAACATCTAATAGATGGCATTCAGCCCAACCAAGGACCGATTTATCCGGAAGATACAAATGAACTTTCTTCGGCTTTGTCTGATATCGCTGAACCGGGTAAGGTCGTGGTTCCTGTAGGTGGGGCAACCAGACTTCAAATAGGTGCGAAAATGCCGCACTATGATTATGCGTTGGATCTTTCAAACATGAACCATTTGGTGGCCCACAATTCTGCTGATCTCACCTGCATAGTCCAATCCGGGATTACTTTAAATAGCTTACAGAACCGACTAAAAGAACAAGAACAATTTTTGGCAGTTGATGCTGCTTTTCCGGGAAAGGCAACAATCGGAGGGACTTTGGCATCTAATGCACCAGGATACTTGCGTTGGCAGCTGGCCCATATGCGTGACATGGTAATTGGCATGCAGGTAGTTTTACCATCAGGAACAATAACTAAAAGTGGTGGTCCAGTGGTCAAAAACGTGTCGGGATACGATATGGCAAGATTGCATGTCGGAGGCTATGGGACGTTAGGGGTAATATCAGAAATATCGTTTAAATTGACTCCCTTACCCCGTCGGCAAGGGTCGTTGTTGGTGGGGTTTCAATCAGAAAATGAGCTACAAAATTTTTCGGAAGAGGTTTTCGACAGTTATGTGATGCCGCTAGCTTTGACTGGAATGAATGAAAATTTGATTAAAACGTTACAGATTGATGCCCCACAATGCCAATATTTGATGGTCATCAGGATTGGTGGCAGGCAAATGGCATTTGAGCGCCAATTAAATATTTTGAACAAAATGCTTGATCAATATCAGGATTCCCATACAGACTTTCTGGAGCAAGGCGTATCTGATCGCTTATGGGAAAAAATTAGGGATTTTAGAGGATACGGATCGAGTTCTAGCATTACGGGAAGGGTATTTTCGACCCCAACGAGACTACGTAGTTTGTTGCAAGATATTGCTAATTACTTTGAAGAAATTGGGTCAACTTTGGCTATTTGTATTCAACCTGGGTTTGGCACTATGGAATTTTATATTGATAATCTTCCTGCAGAAAGCAAAGTTAGGCCAGCTCAGGTGATGGAGCAAATTCATAACATAGCCCGGCAAAATCAATCACACATCAATTACGAAAAATTACCAGCAGATTTTAAAAATGGGTTTAACATGTGGGGCCAGGTAAATGAGGGCTCTCTTGGGATTATGCGATCTCTAAGAAACACATATGATCCAGATAAGAAATTAAATAGAGGCCGATATTTAACAGATAAAGAAGATAATTAACTAGATATGCCTGAAGTCAGAAAAGTGCCAAAATCCACGTGGCTGGATGAGTCAGAATTGTACAAATGTGTCCATTGCGGATTCTGTTTGCAGGCCTGCCCAACTTATTTGGCGACCGGGTTGGAAACGGAATCACCAAGGGGAAGGATTGCCTTGATGAAGGCTGTCAATGAAGGAAGATTAGAAATTTCTAATCAAGTGATGAGGCATTGGGATTTATGCGTCCAGTGTCGGGCTTGCGAGGATGTATGTCCTTCAGGGGTTCCATATGGGAATTTAATTGAATCCACTATGGACCACGTGAGAGATTACAGGAGAATTGGATTGCTTTCCCGCCTGACCTATGAGATCGCTCTGAGGTATTTATTACCTAATCAGAAAAACCTTTCTGTTTTAGTAGCCATGATGGACTTTTACATCAAAAGCGGGTTCCAAAAATTGGTGAGGAAAACCAAAATATTGAGATTGATTTCAAGGAGACTGGAGAATCTGGAAAAGATGACACCGACTCTAAACGGGGAATTTTTTCGGGCCGATGACCACGTGTACCAATCCGGAATGGCAGATGCTGAGAAGATTCAGATGCTTACAGGTTGCGTCATGCCACTCACTCAGGGCAATCAAATGCGGGCAGCAGTCCGAGTTTTGAATAAAGCCGGAAAAGATGTTGAAGTTCCCTCTTCTCAAGTTTGCTGTGGAGCAATAAATTCGCACGTTGGTGACATAGAAAAAACCAAGGAACTTGCTCGAGCAAATATAGAAGCTTTTTCTAAAGGCCATACAGATGGAGCTATTGTGGTGGCCTCGGCAGGATGTGGGGCCAGGATGAAGGAATATGGTCCTCTGCTGGCTGACGACCCAGAATATAACTCAAAGGCTGCTGACTTTAGTAAAAGAGTTGTTGATATCAATGAATACCTAAATGGGACCCAATTGCAGCCTGGCGAATCTGGTGTTCCTCGGGTGGTTACGTACCAAGATTCATGCCATCTTGCAAACGTACAAAAGGTGAGAGATGCACCTAGAAATTTACTAAAATCCATCCAAGGAGTAGATTTTTGTGAATTGAAAGAATCCAATATTTGTTGTGGGGCCGGTGGAACATATATGATCACCGAGACCAAAATGTCAAAGGGAATTTTGGCTAATAAGATGAAGAATATTATCGATTCTGGAGCTGACACAATTGCAACAGCCAATCCTGGTTGCTTCATACAATTACAAAACGGGATTAGAGAGGCTGGATTGGACGTGGAAGTAAAGTATGTCACGGATCTCTTGGACGAGACTTACACACAAAACTAAAAAAAAACAAGGAGAAACTTTATGGATTTAGGGTTAAAAGGAAAAGTCGCAATTGTTACTGGCGGTAGTGATGGAATTGGAAAAGCCGCTGCCATATCCCTGGCTTCCGAAGGCGCTAAAGTTGCCATTGTCGGCCGGACTCAAGAAAAATTGGATACGGCAGTTTCAGAAATTAAGAATGCTTCCGGTGGGGATGCTATCGGTGTTGCAGCAGATGTGTCGGTGGAATCTGACGTTAAGGCGATGGTGGACAAGGTACTAGGAGAATTCGGGCAGCTAGACATTTTGGTTAATAACGCAGGCACATCTTCTGCCACAACGTTGGAACAAATGACCGATGAACAACTAAAAGTGGATTTTGGTATCAAGGTTTATGGCGCTGTCTACTGCGCTAGAGCAGCTCTTCCTCACCTGAAGAAATCAGGTGCTGGGGCCATAGTTAACACTACCACTCCAGGAGGTAAAGCCCCGAACCCCGGTGGACAACCTACCTCCTTATCACGTGCTGCAGGAATATCCCTTACGAAATCATGGGCGGGGGAACTAGCAAAAGACAACATACGAGTAAATACAGTTTGCGTGGGAGTATTGAAATCTGGCCAGCACCGCGCAAGGTGGGAATCAGCTAATGCAAAAGATTCCAGCTATACGTTGGAAGATCATTGGAAAATAGTTGGACAGAACGTTCCTATCGGTCGGATTGGTGAGGCTCATGAGGCTGGGGACTTGATTTGTTTTTTAGCATCAGGAAGGGCCAGCTACATTACTGGAACTGCCGTGAATGTTGACGGTGGGACATCCCCAGTGGTCTGAGTTTATTTAGAGGCTGGGGAACATAAGGCTCCCCAGTCTTATTTACCGGTTTGTCCTCTATGGCGAATGACATGGTCACATAGTACCAGTGCGAACATAGATTCCACGATTGGTACCGCCCTTGGCAATACGCATGGGTCGTGACGCCCTCTACCCTGCAATTCGACATCATTGCCAAACACATCCACCGTATCTTGAGAACTCATAATCGTTGCCGTTGGTTTGAATGCGGCCCTCAAAATGATAGATTCTCCATTACTGATTCCACCTTGAATGCCACCAGAGTTGTTAGTTTTGGTTCGAACTGTACCTTCCGACATGTAGAAAGGATCATTATGTTGGGAGCCGGTTGAGTAGGTTCCATCAAAACCCGATCCGATCTCAAACCCCTTACAGGCAGGCAAAGATAGCATTGCCTTTGCCAGGTCCGCATCTAATTTATCAAACACCGGTTCTCCAATTCCAAGTGGTACATTGGTGGCGAATGCTTCAACTACGCCTCCCAGTGAATCACCATTTTTTCTAGCTGTTTTGACGGCCTCTATCATTGCGACCGCCGCATCCTGGTCAGGGCATCGAGCCATGTTACTTTCGATTCCTTCCGAGGTTATCTCTTTGTGGCTAATGTTTGACTCTATGTCACTTATTCTCTTGACGAAGGCAAAAATTTCGGTGCCATATTCCGCCAGCAAAAATTTCTTTGCTATCGCTCCTGCAGCAACTCGCCCTATAGTTTCTCTGGCAGAGGCTCTTCCACCACCTTTCCAATTCCTGATTCCGTACTTGGCTTGATAGGTATAATCGGCGTGTGAAGGCCGGTAGACGCTTTTCATATGTTCGTAATCTTTGCCTCTGGCATCAGTATTCCACACCGAAATAGAGATCGGAGTTCCTAGAGATAATCCTTCAAATACTCCCGACAATATCTCAGCTTTGTCTCCTTCATTGCGCTGAGTGGAGATTTCGCTTTGTCCCGGTTTTCGTCGGTCAAGTTCTGCCTGAATATCCGCCAGGTCTATAGGTAGACCTGGCGGACACCCGTCTATCACTACCCCCACAGCATCGCCGTGTGATTCCCCCCAGGTGGTTATTCTGAACGCTTTACCGAATGAATTGCTCATTTTTTGTTGTTAACCTGACCAAGGTTACTAATCCTTACCTTAATGTGTTTATATGTACAGGAAACATTATAATCCTGTATTCAACTGGAATATTGGGACAAAACCCAATAAACCTGCTATATGTAGCTAAATTCGGTTGTAGATAAGGTGTATGGATATGATAAGAAATAACGTTAGAAGTAACTTACTGTCTGGCAAACCAGCTATAGGACCTTTTGTAGGGCTTCAAAGCCCGAATGTAGCGGAACTCATGGGCAGTGCAGGCTTCAATTTCGTGGTGATTGAGTCTGAGCATAATGGAATTGAGTCTGCGGAAATCGAACATATGCTCATGGCCGTAGGAAATACCGATGCCATTCCAATTGTTCGGATTCCTTCTCTAGAACAGGTTTACATACAGAAAGCTCTGGATATAGGGGCATTGGGAATCGTGGTTCCGTCAGTAAAAACGGCTAAAGAAGCTGCTCAAATTGTTTCAGCAACTAAGTTTCCTCCCCATGGGAAACGTAGTTGGGGCCCCTTAAGAGCGTCCAGATATACCTTTGATAATGAAGACTATTTGAAGAATGCGAACGACAATATTCTTGTAGTACTAATTATTGAGACTGTAGAAGCCGTTGAAAATCTTGAAGAAATAGCAGCAGTCCCAGGCATCGATGTTTTATTTCTCGGGCCTTGGGATATGTGTCTATCTCTCGGATTGGACCCTCTTTTGTTACCTCACCAGGAAATAGACCAAATATTGGAAAAAATGATTGAAGTTGCAACTCGGCATGAAGTGGTTGCCGGAGCGGGGGCCTCTAGACCAGAAGATGTGGAGGTAAGACTTAATCAAGGGGTTAAATTTTTAAGCTATGGTCCTGATTATGCCCTTCTATCTTCAGCAGCTTTTTCTGGGGTAGAGGCATTTGAGAATTGGATGTTGGAACAAACGTAGGGTTTTAAGAACCTAA
>DJMH01000096.1:7993-8564 GCA_002435305.1 Dehalococcoidia bacterium UBA6495 | reverse complement strand
TTCAGATAATCCTGTGGGGGCAGCCTTGGGGAGATTACTTTACCAAGCTCAAGACTCTCTGGGCGGCAGGGGACAAGGAAGGTATACCCGATGTGCTGTTCCTATCACCGGTGGTGACCTATGCGGGACAGGGTGTGCTTGAGCCGCTTGATCCGTTCATTAAGGCCTCCGGTTATGACACATCGGATTACTGGCCATCACTTTTAGATTTTGGAAAACTGAAGGGAACGATTTATGGCTTGCCACGCGACATCGGTATTGAAGTCCTTTACTACAACAAGGACATCTTTGACGAGGCGGGTGTATCTTATCCTACCAATTTTTGGACATGGGATGACCTGAAAGCTGCGGCGAAGCAACTTTCAAAGATCACTACCAGTGGTCGGGTACAGCGCTATGCCCTGGGAGCGGAAGGGGGCAAGTACCAGTTGTTCCTAGGACAGAACCGTGGCAGCATCCTTAATGATATGGTCAATCCAACGGCCTGTACATTGTCAGAACCAGTCGCAGTTGAAGCGATTAGTTTTTTTGCGGGGCTGATGGATGAGAAATTGGCTATGCGACCCTCTGC
>DJMH01000096.1:0-7634 GCA_002435305.1 Dehalococcoidia bacterium UBA6495 | reverse complement strand
CTTAGTCAGGCTGGCGGTGATGCTGGTGTGTTTCAGAGTGGACAAGCAGCTATGATTATTCAGAATGCCAGTCGAATTTCAGCTTTTAATGCTGCCAAAATGAATTATGATGTGGCTGCAGTACCGATACCTGCAGGTGGGCAGCGTTCTGGTACGGCAGGTGGTGCAGCTTGGACAATGAGTAAGTACAGTGATGACAAGGATGCCGCATGGACATTCCTCTCATGGTTGCAGAGTACCGAGGGGGGCCAGATGGTTTACACTACTTCAGGTGAAATTTTACCAGCGCTTCGTTCCACTGCAGTGTCTGACGCTTTCCTTGGAATCAATGCTCCACCAGCAAATCGTGCCGCATTCATAATTGAAGGAAATAATGCAAAAAAGGGACGTTCAGGCTACTTTCCTAACTGGGGCACTCTTAACGGCAAAGTGATCTCACCAAATCTTAGTCGGATCTGGTCAGGTAGTGAGCCTGTTCGTTCAGTACTCAAGCAAACTTGTAAGGAAGTTAACTCTTTCCTCCAAAGCAAGGGGCTAGGCTTCTAGTTTCCACTGATTTATGTGGGTTCGTCTATAACGAGGAACCCACAATAGAGATTGTTTACTTAAAGATAGATTTGTGAAAGTAAGGAACTTGAACGGTTGTATGTAACACTGATGAGTGAGATGCATTCACAAAGTTACTGACCAATGAGAAGCAACCTAAAGGAATAAACGTTCAATTGCAATTGAGTAGGACAATTCAAACACACTTAATCATTTAGGTAGAATGATGTCCAGGACTTCAATTGTTTGTAGCTCTGAAGAGATGATATCTCTGTTTATCAGGCTATGATGGTACTCTTTGAAAACTCTTAATGTTTTCAAGTTTATCAAAGTAGGTTCATGTATATCTATTCTTGAACACTCACCCCACAAATTTCCCCGATGGAAAAATCACCTCGCTTTGATCCCCAATGGGGGCGCTGGAGTTCCCGCCAACAGAGCGAGGGGTATCTTTTCTTGCTCCCAAGTTTACTTGGATTTACTGCGTTCGTATTGATTCCTGTCTTAATATCGTTAGTTCTTAGTTTCACAGAGTGGAATCTAATACAACCTATAAAATTTGTAGGTTTTGAAAACTACTACGAGTTGTTAACTGCCGACCGAATTTTTTTGAAGGTAGCAGGTAATACCCTAATTTACGTAATTTTAATTGTCCCAGTGCAGCTACTGTTGGGGCTGATCTTGGCTGTGGCCCTGAATCAGTCAATTCGTGGAATTATTTGGTACCGGTTAGTGATCTTTATGCCAGTCATCACTAATATTGTGGCAGTTGCAATAGTGTTTCAGTTTTTTTTAAACAGAGATTTTGGAATTGCAAGTGGTTGGATCTGGCAGATTGCTGATGTCACAGGTTGGGCGGTTGCACCGCCTGATTGGTTAAACAGTCAAGAACTATCAAAAAGTGCGGTTGCCATGCTAACCATTTGGAAAAACGTGGGTTTTTCGATGGTGATTTACTTGGCTGGCCTCCAAGGGGTACCTGAGTCGTTATATGATGCTGCACGTGTTGATGGAGCTGGGAATTGGCAGCGTTTTTTTCATGTCACCATTCCAATGGTAAGCCCAACGACCTTTTTCTTGATCATTATCCAAATGATTGGAGCGTTTCAATTGTTTGCTGAGCCCTATGTTCTCACGAGAGGGGGGCCAGCGCAATCATCACTATCCGTGGTTCAGTACATTTATCAGAATGCTTTTGAATATGGGTTGATGGGCAAGGCAGCTGCTATTGCATGGCTGCTCTTCTTGGTGATCATGATACTGATGATTGTTCAAACCTGGTTGCAACGACGATGGGTACACTATGAATCTTAACTTATTTGAAGCTTGTAATAATCTTAAGGGAAAGAAATAATGTACATAAAGTTCCGGAAAGGATTTTTACATCTTGTTTTGATGGTTGTCGGTTTTATTATGCTGATGCCTTTTCTTTGGATGTTAAGCACATCGCTAAAAAATCCAAAGGAAATATTTACCTATCCACCTATCTGGATCCCAAGCGAGATTCGTTGGGAAAACTATTTGGATGCCCTTACTGTGGTGCCATTTGGCCGATACTATGTCAACAGTATCGTGGTAGCGTTGTCGGTGACTTTCATAGTTTTGATCACGTCGTCTTTAGCAGCGTTTGCTTTCGCACGACTTAAGTTTCGCGGGCGAGAGATTCTATTTTTTACTTATCTTGCCACCTTGATGATTCCTTTCCCTGTACTTCTAATTCCAAACTTCCTGATCGTGCGAGAATTTGGTTGGTACGACACTTATGCTGCCCTAATTCTACCACCAGCATTTTCAGCAGTTGCAACCTTTCTCTACCGTCAAGCATTCCGGGGAATACCGACAGTGCTTGATGATGCTGCGCGGATAGACGGGGCATCCTCATGGCAAATCTGGTGGAAAGTTATTATGCCCAATGCAGGTCCAGTGACAGCAGCTTTGGGAATTTTTACTTTTTTGGGCAATTGGAACGAGTTCTTGTGGCCTTTGGTGGTGACCAACAGGGTAGAGATGCGCACGATCCCAGTTGGGCTTAGTTCTTTTCAGGGACAGTACAGTGTGCAATGGGAACTTCTTATGTCAGCAGCTGTCATTGCGTTATTACCGATTGTAATCATCTATCTTTTTGCACAAAAATGGATTATTAGTGGAGTTACTATTTCTGGAATGGGAGGTCGTTAAATTCTTCCTGATCTTGTAATATTGGTCCTTACTCGAATACTAAAATCCTTGCCAATCAATTGGTCTAAAGTCCAAATGAGGAAGCAGCAACAAACGGCTAAGCAAATTTTTTCTCAATGAAAGGTTGATTGTATATGAAATTACTAGCGATATTTGCACATCCCGATGACGAAGTTTTCTCATGCGGAGGAACTCTTGCCAGATATGCTGATGAAGGCCATCAGGTCAGCCTTATCTGTGCCACACGAGGAGAAGAGGGTGAAATTGTCCACCCAGACATGGAGCCCAATAGTTACCCAAAAGGTCCGGAACGGGGTTTATTACGTGTTGATGAACTTGCGGCTACTTGCAAAGCTCTAGGTATCTCCCCTCCAATTTTCTTGGATTATCAAGATTCAGGCTTCCCAATTGAAGTTGGTTTGCAGAATCCACAAGCCTTCATGAACGCAGATATTTTTAAAATTGAGGAAAAAATACTGGATCGCATTGGTTCTATTCATCCGGAAATCATCATCACCTTTGATCCTCATGGTATGTATGGTCATATCGATCACATCACAATTCATCGTGCTGCTCTTGCGGCCTTCTGGTCAGCGGGAAGCGTGATGCAGCCTGCACCACAAAGGCTGTATTATCCTGCTAGAACTATCACTCAGGTGGAAGAAATGCAAAGGAGATTTGCAGGTTCTTCAAACTCCGATCTTGACCCTAACATATTCGGAGTATCTGATGACTCAATCTGTGCTCAAATTGATATTTCTGGTTATGCTGATCGCAAACGTTTAGGTGTTTATGCACATCGGTCTCAGTTTGGAACGGAAGAGCGCATTAACGAATTGCTCGATGGTCGCCCTGACTTTTTCAGGTTCGAAACCTTTGTGCTCGGAGGTGCTCGTGGAGGATTCCCAGCTGATCGATTGAATGACCTCTTTGATGGAGTAAGCTAACAATACTCAGGAATTGATGGTTAATGTTTCAAAATTTAAGTTGATTACAGCAGATTTTTATATTTTATGACTTGAAAGGCATATACAGCATTTAGATCCAATTGACGTCTTTAAGCTTCGATTATCGCTTTATGAGCGACTACAATTAAGTTAAACCGGAAGAATAAGAATAAAATGCTGATCAGAGGAATTAACATTAGTGGATTAGTTTTGGCAGTTTGTTTCCTGTTAGCAAGACCATTCGCATCTGATGGCCGGGAAATTGTAAAAACATTTGACCTTCCCGGAACAGGAAAGGTTAGTGTATGGTCCGAAAAACTGTCCAAACAAAAGTTATCCTGTTCTGCCGGCTTCATCACTCACAACCTTGACCACTACACCTCTGTAGACGGAGACACGGTGGACCAGTTCGAGGCTAATGGTGCCGGCGTTGCCTTGGGGGATCTTGATGGCGATAGTGACCTTGATGTTGTACTAGGGAACCACTCAGGGACTAACACTATACTATGGAACCAGGTTACTCAAAACATGGATGATGGGTTTTTTCCAAATTTTATAAGTGAACACATGTCCTTTGGTAATACAAGAGCAGTCAACTTGGTAGATGTGGACGCAGATGGCTGGCTTGATATCGTCATGACCCGCCGTAACGGTGCGTTCAACTACTTAAGAAATACCGGCCAACCTGATTCTACGGACAGTTTTAACGGCATTCAAAGAGCGTCAGGCACTAGTTTTGTTCAACAGGTGTTGCCCGGAATTGCTTGGCCAGCCTACGCCTTGAACTGGGCGGATCTTGACCTTGACGGAGACCTTGACTTGGTTACCGGCTCATACGACGCCAGTCTATTGGAGAACCAAGGCAACGATTTCCTGATTGGTAACGGTGCAGGTGTTTTGATATACATCAACCAAGAAGGTAAATATGTCCCCAATCGGCTGGCAGAAAAGGCACAGGCTATGGCTATCGCGTTTTTTGATATTAATCGGGACGGATCGAAAGATATTGTTGTTGGAAATGACTTTGCTGTGCCTGATTACGCCTGGCTGCGTATGGCTACGACCACCTCTTCAGGAAATATCAATAGTAAAGAGAAAATATTAGAGTTTCCTTGGAGTCTGCAAGTCAATGGTTGGATTCCAACTTCCTTTGATACCACAAGTTACAGTACCATGAGCCTGGATGTTGGTGACGTGGATAATGACCAAATTTCGGAACTATACTCTACTGACATGATGCCCTACGATGAGACGGATACCACTGTGGCAGCCTACGAGCCTTTGATGGCAGACATGGACCATAACCGAAATGCAGGTGATCCTCAGATCATGGCCAATGTTCTCTTGGTTAATACTGGAGTAGTTGGATATCAAGATGCTGCGCGACCAAGGGGACTTGATGCCACAGGTTGGAGTTGGTCAGCCAAGTTCGGTGATTTAGATCAGGATGGTCTTCTAGATTTGTATGTCGTAAATGGAATGGCTGAGTCAACCGTATTTGCTCATTTAGACAATCACGAACTGATAGAAGCTAACCAAGTCTTTCGCAACATTGGTAATGGCTATTTCAAGCCGGCACCGGAATGGAAACTTGGATCAACTTTCGGAGGTCGTGGTATGAGCATGGGGGACCTGGACGGTGATGGTGATCTTGACATCGTGGTCAACAATTTACGAGGACCAGCTCAGCTCTTAGAGAACCGCCTTTGCGGTGGTGAAAGCCTGCAAGTCGATTTGCACTGGCATAACGACTCACCCTTGGCTTTTCAACCTCAAATGGGCGAAATTAGAAACACTCGAGCAATTGGAACAGTTGTCTATCTGAAAACTAGTGCAGGCAATTTCAAGCGTGATGTTCGTGTTGCCAGCGGTTACCTCTCAGGTGATCCACCACGGTTACATTTCGGATTTCCTACCAATACATCACTTTATTCTCTTGAAATTCACTGGCCTGATAATGTCGTTTCAATAGTGACGGATTTATCCCCACAGACGTTGCTGAAAGTCTCACGCCTTTCTGGATTTTTCAGAAATTCAAGAATACCGCAAAAGGACTCGGTTGTTGATCAGAAAAAGGAAGAAAAAGATAGAAACATAAAGCAGGCTTATCCACCAAAAATTGAATGTGATGCACTAAATAGACAGAGTGAGTGTTTGAAGGTAACTAATGTACTGTCCGAAGAAAAGTTTGACCAACAATTACGAAAAATCATCGCCCAGCATGGGCTGACTGGTGAGCCAAGAAATGCCCATGACCTGCCCTCCATTATTGAGCCGGTGGCTCAATTAGGCAAAAAACTGTTTTTCAGTAAAGCTTTGGGTGGGGATTTGGATTCAGCCTGCGCGAGCTGCCACCATCCCCTGTTGGGTGGAGGGGATGCCCTTTCGGTCTCTATCGGTGTTGGTGCACACGACCAGGATCTGTTGGGTTCAGCTAGAACTCATCCAGAAGGTCCAACTGTTTCACGCAATGCTACAAGTACATTTAATGTGGCATTTTTTAACCATGTCCTAACCTACGATGGGAGATTCGAAAAACTTGACACGTTGAATATCATTGATGGAACATCCAAATTTACCAATTCATCATTACAAAGTAGTATCCGTACTCCAGATTCACTTTTTGGTGAGGCCGATCCAAATGCTGGAGATGACTTAGTGGCAGCCCAAAGTCGGTTCCCCCTTACTATGCTTGATGAGATGCGGGGTTTCGAATTCGAGGCACACAGACCCGGCAGATTTGTAAGGCGTCACATCAGTGCTAGGTTAGGTAACTATGGTGAAGGCAAGGGGGAATTGAAACGTAATAGGTGGCTGACTGAGTTTCAATCTGTTTTCGGAAATACAGATAACCCAAGGAATTTGATTAATGAAAATAACATTGCAAAAGCCCTTAGCGCCTATCAACGTTCTCAGGTATTCGTGGATACTAGTTGGCGGGCGTATGTACAAGGTAACAACAATGCTATAGATAAGTCAGCAAAACGTGGCGCGCTAATGTTCTTCCAGTCCGAAGACGAAGGTGGAGCAGGCTGTGCTAACTGTCATAGTGGTGACTTCTTCACAGATGAGCAATTCCACGTCTTAGCCCTGCCACAAATTGGACCAGGTAAAGAAGATGGTCGGTTCCACGATGACTATGGTCGCTTCCGCGTAAGTGGAAATCCTATAGACTTGTATGCTTTCCGAACACCAACCTTGTTCAACGTTGAAGTTACAGGACCATACGGACACGACGGCGCATACGTAAACCTGAAAGGTATAATCAAACATCATCTAAACCCAGCTCAGGCTGTGGAACTTTATGATGTCACTCAAGTAAACTCGGCTTTAAAGACACAATTTCTCGACTTAAATACTAAGAAGGCCTTATCCAAACTTGAAGAGAACCGCAAGGCACTAATACATGCCATTCAGGAAATCAGATTAAATAATCAACAGGTCAACGACCTAACAAGCTTTCTTTTGACACTAACAGACTCCTGTGTCAAGAGTGTAACATGTCTCGATCCTTGGATGCCGAATAACGACGAGACTGACCCTGATGGATTGCGGCTCAAGGCCAGAATGTTAACTTCGGTTGCTCGATAACTCTAATCCAGAAATTTTCTGAAGATTATATCTCGTTAAAAAGCAAGGAGTGGTCCCTTTGAAAACTAAAATGACATGCCTGTAGAAAGGTGAAGGCTTAAGTATTTCATTTTTTCAAGTGAACTTGTTTGCTAAAAAAATCAATTTTGTTATCTGAGAGCAGGTGCAGTCAGAATAATTTTGATGGACTTTAGGTAAGATATTTGTTCAGAGGAGTAAATGAAAGAGAAAGAACATTTACCATTTACGACTTTATAGATATATTTTAGCAAAATAAATGAATTTGATTGATTTACTTTAAATCTTATCTTCCTAGCAAGGTCAGTCACATCTTCTCCTGTGAGTAACGACCACTAATTCTTCACAGTCAGA
>DJMH01000095.1 GCA_002435305.1 Dehalococcoidia bacterium UBA6495 | reverse complement strand
CAAATTATTGATTCTGATGTTACAGAATATTCCGGAATTACAAATCCTTAACCGAGGGAATTCCACCAATAGTTTCAGCGAAATTGATGGCATTCACTATCGCTAATGACACGGTTTGGATAGCCCCCGCGATAATGCGATTCATATCACCATAGCCGTCGATACCACCTTGCTCTCCCGTAGATATAGAGAACATAGTGTCCCCATCACCAATTAGATGAGATGGTCTGATGGCCAAGGCCAAACCATCATGCGAACTGGCGGCCATCCTTGTAGCCTGAGCTTTGGTCAGTTTTGCATTAGTTGCTACAACCCCGATGGTGGTATTTCCATTAATATCGGGCAATTTGAAAGAATTGCCCGATATTAAGTCGTCGATTGAACTAGACATAGATTTGTTAATTCTAGGTCCTGCTATTAATGATCCATTCCCCGGGTCATGTACACTCCCTATAGCATTTACAACAACCAATGCGCCCACTAATAGTCCTTCACCCAAATCAATACTCGCTGAGCCTAGCCCACCTTTCACGGATCTTTGTGGTCCCCGGGTCTTCCCAACAGTTGCACCGGTCCCAGCTCCTACAGTCCCCTGCTCGACAGGGTCTGAGGAAGCAAATTCACAAGCATGATATCCGCTCTCTGAATCCGGCCGAACCTCACGTTCGCCTATTCCTAAATCAAATAAAATTGCTGACGGGACTATAGGTACTACACTACTACCTACTTTTACTCCAATTCCCTGTCCCTCCAAGTAGCGCATTGCACCATCAGCAGCTGCTAAACCGTAAGCACTACCTCCTGAAAGCATAATTGCATGAATCTCATCTACACGATTGGACGGGCTTAGCACATCAGTCTCTCTTGTACCAGGTGAAGCCCCTCGAACCGATACCCCCCCCAAAGAGCCTGTTGGGCACAATATAGCTGTACACCCCGTTATGGCCTCTAAGTTTGTCCAATGCCCTACTGCTATACCTGGAATATCTGTAATACTATTGTTCATATTTTCGTACCAAAAAAAGACCTGCTATTTTCAAAGAAAGCAGGCCTTTAATAAATTATCTTCGATCACCATAAATACAAATTTCTTCGAGGCTCACCATCTCTTTAAAGATTGGCTGCAGAGACCAATTTTATCAATTAAGTCAATAGCAATAAAGATAGTCGAAACTCGGGTAAATATTTTGGCTAAGATTAGGAACAAATTACGCTTGAGTAAACCATCATGATTCTGCTAGAATTGAAACCGTGAAATTAGAGACTTTCTCATGGTTACTATATAAACCACTTAGACTGGGTATTCGTGCCCGCATATACGTCTCAGAGACGGCAACTCTCCGCCCTATTTTTACAAAGAACGCATCCGTAAGTGCAAGCAAATCTATAACTGGCCCAATAGGCTCTTTTTAGGGAGATTCGCAAATGGCAACTTTGAAACCCCAAAATGACGATCAATATTCAGCAAGTGATATTCAAGTCCTTGAAGGTATGGAAGCGGTCCGCAAAAGACCCGGTATGTACATTGGAAGCACGGATCAAAGAGGCCTTCACCACCTAATATACGAAATCGTCGATAATAGCGTTGACGAATTTATGGCCGGGTACAGCAGTACAGTAAGTGTAACTATTCAAGAAGACGGCTCCGTATTAGTTACTGATGACGGACGGGGGATCCCTGTCGATGATCATCAAACAACTGGATTGACAGCCCTAGAAACTGTTATGACCACGCTGCATGCCGGTGGAAAATTTGGAGGCAAAGCATACGCGGTTTCAGGTGGATTACACGGAGTAGGTGCCTCGGTCGTAAATGCTCTATCTGAATGGGTGAAAGTTTCCGTTTACAGAGAAGATAAGATATTTCGCCAAGAATATTCTAGAGGCATCACTCAGACTGAAATGACCTCAGAAAACAATCCGGATGGCAAAAACAGTAAAACTGGTACAACCATAGAATTCATGCCAGACACCGATATATTTAGTGAGCTAGTCTTTGATTTTGCCGTTCTTTCCAACAGGTTCAAGGAAATGGCATACCTTAATAAAGGTTTGGAAATTTCTTTTAAAAGTGACTGGCATTCTAGCCGGTGGCCGAATAACGAAGTAACTTACTATTTTGATGGAGGTATATCTAGTTTTGTTAGAGGCCTTAATCAAAAAAGAGGTGTAGTTCACGAGGAGCCTATTTACGTAGAAAAAGATTTTGAAGGTACCAAAGTTGAGGTTGCTCTTCAATACAACGATTCCTACAGCGAATTCGTATATGCTTTTGCAAACTGCATAAACACTGAAGATGGCGGAACCCACGTTACGGGTTTTAGATCGGCTCTAACCCGAGTATTGAATGACTTTGGAAGGAAGTCAAAACTCATCAAAGATAATGAACCTAACCTTGCAGGAGAGGATACAAGAGAAGGCATCACAGCTGTAATAAGTGTCAAATTGAAAGACCCTCAATTTGAGGGACAGACAAAAAACAAACTTGGAAATCCAGAAGCTAGAACTCAAGTGGAGACAGTACTGGGGGAAGCCTTACAAATCTTCCTAGAGGACAATCCTAAAGAGGCGAAGGCAATCATCGACAAATGCATGACCTCACAACGGGCGAGAGAGGCTGCTAGAAAAGCCAGAGAGTTAATTATCCGTAAGAATGCGATGGATGGCGGTGGCCTTCCAGGGAAACTCGCCGATTGCTCAGAAAAAAACCCGGAACTTTGTGAAATCTATTTAGTGGAAGGAGATTCGGCTGGTGGTACAGCAAAAATGGGCAGGAACAGAAGATTCCAAGCAATACTACCCCTGTGGGGAAAAATCCTAAATGTGGAAAAAGCTAGAGCAGATAAGATAGTAGAACACGATGCCATCAGGTCAATGATTACAGCAATAGGGGCCGGTCTTGATGAAGATTTCGATGTTGAGAAACTCAGATATCACCGAGTAATTATCATGTGTGATGCGGATGTTGATGGCTCTCACATACGTACCCTACTCCTGACTTTTTTCTTTCGACACATGCCGGAACTGATTCATCACGGCCACCTATACATCGCTCAACCTCCTCTATACAAGATATCCGTTGGGAGAAAAGACCAGTATGTTTATACAGATTCCGAAAGAGAAGAAGTTCTTGGGCAACTGAATGGGAAAAGAAATGTTCATATCCAGCGTTACAAAGGCTTGGGCGAAATGAACTCCGATCAGCTGTGGAACACCACTATGAATCCTGAAAGTCGTACGTTGTTACAGGTAGGTGTGGCTGACGCAGCTATAGCAGATAATACCTTTACTGTACTGATGGGAGATGAAGTGGCACCGAGAAGAAACTTCATCCAAACTCACGCTCTGGAAGTAACCAACCTAGATATCTAAACCGGTCATGTTTGGAAAAAACTGGACCAGCCGGTATGATCTATGATCTGATGACGGCATCGAGATATAAGGGTGTATTCACGACTGGAGATTGATTATGGGATCGGAAAGAGTAGCTTATGTAAACGGTAAAATAATACAGGAGAGCCTCGCTTCCATTTCAATTCATGACCGAGGATTTCTACAAGGATATTCTGTATTTGATACCACTCGGACATTCAAACATCGGATCTTCAAACTGGAAGAACACCTCAATCGTTTTTATAACTCTCTTAAGTATGCTCGACTCGATCCCGAAATGCCTCGCACTGAAATGGCTCGGTTAACTATGGAGGTTCTTGAAACTAATCTTCCACTTATTGATGACGACGACGATTATTGGGTCACACAAAGAGTTTCCAGGGGAGTATCTGGCCCAGACGGAGAAGCTCCAACAGTAATAATAGAGACCGTCCCACTCCCCTTTAAAGCACGCGCAAAGTATTATAGGGACGGAATGCCCGTAGTTGTCCCCTCCGTGCGAAGAACACCTCCAGAAGTTCTAAGCCCAAGAGCCAAAATACAAAATTACGCTAATCTTGTTCAAGCAGAATTCGAAGTAAAAGACAAAAATCCAGATGGATGGCCAATTCTCTTAGACATGAATGGAAATCTTTGTGAGGGGCCGGGAAGCAACTTTTTTATAGTGAAAGATGGCGTCGTAGTGACCCCTAGGGAACAGTTTGTCTTAGCAGGTATCAGCAGATCTACCACTATTGAGCTTGCACAAGAACTCGGCATTGAAACTAGAGAAGCAGATATCGATTTGTACGATGCCTACACTGCCGATGAAGCCTTCGTCACCTCAACTAGCTTTTGCATATGTCCTGTATCGTCGATTAACGGATCTAACATCGGGGATTCAGTAATGGTCCCAGGTCCTTTGACTTCGAGACTGCTAGACGCCTATAGCGGCTTGGTTGGAATCGACATTCCGGGACAATATCTATCCAGACTGTAACCCAAATATGAATCGGGAAAAACATCTCGAAAAAATATTTGAGCCAGTAGAAGGTGTTTAATTTAGCCCCACATGGAAGTTGAAAAGTATCGTTCACCTATATCATTGAAAATAGTCACCACATGGCCAGATCTGATTTCCTCAGCCACCTGCTTGGCACCAAGCAAATAAGCCCCCGATGACTGGCCTACGAAAATTCCCCTCTTTGCCAATTCATTGGATATTTCATATCCTTCAACAACATCCACGCTAATCATACGATCCACCACTGAACTATCAAACGTCTCTGGAATGATATGTCCCGCGCTTAGAGGTTTTAGCCCCTCTACCCCAGGCCACTCTTCAAAGTCTATACAAATCACCTCTATCGACGGATTCGTTTCTTTCAACCTTCGACCAATGCCACTAATAGTTCCTCCAGTGCCGACCCCAGCAACAAAATGGGTAATAAAGGGTGCCTGTTCCAAAAGTTCTACAGCCGTAGTTTCGTAATGGGCTAATGGATTGTTGCTGTTGCTATATTGATCACAGTAGAAATATTTATCGGGGTTTTGACCGTACCTCCTTTTAACCTCATATAAGGTTTCATCGTATCCTAGCTGTGCATCAGTAAATATAAGATTGGCTCCATGCGCCTTTAATCTTTTTTTCCTTTCTTCACTGGCATTTTCTGGCATCACTAACTCAACCGAAAATCCTAAAATCGCTCCAACCATGGCATATGCTATCCCGGCATTACCCGAAGTCGCATCAAGGATAGTTTTACCTTGCTTCAATTTTCCTGAAATTACGGCCTCTGCTAGCATCCTTAATACTGGTCTGTCTTTAATTGATCCTCCCGGATTTAATTGTTCAAACTTAGCGTGGATAGATGAATTACCTATATCCCACGGAAGATCCAGTTTAACTAATGGTGTATTCCCGATGGCTTGTAGAGCAGGATATTGATTCACAAAATCTTGAATGTTTTGAGCGTACGGCAAGTGCTTAGTCGGCCTCTAGTTTTGACAAAAATAAAAGGAAAAATAATTCTATCTCCTTGATGAGTATATCTTCTGATAATTTTGCAGTCTAGCAGAGGAAAAGGAGCTGCTGTCTCTGTATACGCCCTTGAGCACTTTTTTGCATCAAGTTACTATGAAGTAATCAAGCTTCTGGTCGGGGATTTATGGATAGAAAAGAAGCCGAAAATAGAATAACCCAGTTAAGGGGGTTAATAGACCGCCATAATTACCTATATTTCGTGGAAAACATTCCGGAAATTGGAGATGGTCAATATGACAAATTAATGTCAGAACTACGAGGTCTAGAAAATAGCTTCCCAGATCTAATTACAAATCAATCTCCCACACAAAGAGTAGGTGCGGAACCACTTATTGGATTTTCAGAAATATCGCATGAAATACCGATGCTTAGCCTCTCAAACGCCTTCTCAAATGATGATTTAACAGCATGGTACCACCGACTCTACGCCATGTTAGATGACACGAATTTCGAAATGGCCTGTGAACTCAAATATGATGGACTAGCAGTATCGTTGCGATACGAGAATGGTTTATTTATCCAAGGTGCAACGCGAGGAAATGGAATAACAGGAGAGGATATAACCTTAAACCTCAAAACCATCAATAGCATACCACTACGATTGCAAGGAGAATTTCCACAAACCCTTGAAGTTAGAGGTGAGGTTTATTTCCCGAAATCTGAATTTGATAAATTTAACGCCCGCAGAGATCAGGAAGGACTTCAAACCTATGCTAATCCCCGTAACACAGCTGCAGGGTCCTTGCGGCAATTAGATTCCAATGTAACCGCTGGCAGACCTCTTGATATTTTCATATATTCGTTGGCACAAATTGATAGCGGCCATGGCCTCGACACACAACTTGAGACCTTGAACTATCTGAAAAGTCTTGGATTCAAAATAAACCCAAATAATGTTTTAGCAAAAAATACACAAGAGGTTATCGAATACCACACCAATTGGATCCAAAATCTTGTTTCGTTAGATTATGACTGTGACGGAATAGTTGTGAAGGTGAACCGGTTGGATTACCAACAACATTTAGGAACTATAGGAAGGGAACCGAGATGGGCGACAGCTTATAAATTTCCTGCTGTTCAAGCCCAAACGAGACTCTTGGATATAAAGTTGAATGTAGGAAGAACTGGGAGCATAAACCCTTATGCCATACTTGAACCCGTGGAGGTGGGAGGAGTCATTATAAAACAGGCAACTTTGCACAATACGGACTATATAGATTCCAAAGACCTAAAAATTGGAGACTGGGTTGTAGTGGAAAGGGCCGGAGAGGTCATACCGCAGATCGTCAAAAGTCATAAAGATAAAAGAACCGGTTCCGAAACATATTTCTCAATGCCGAGCCTATGTCCCAGTTGTGGCGCTAAATTAGTAAATAGGGAAGATGAAGCAGCTACCTTCTGCACAAATTCTACTTGCCCGGCACAGTTGGAAAGACTCGTTGAACACTTTGTAAGCAAAAGTGCTATGGATATTGAAGGCATGGGAGGGAAAGTAGGTATTTCCTTAATACAAAGCGGACTCATTAAGGACGTAGCAGACATATATTTTTTGCAAAGGGAAAAACTTGAGCAATTGGATCGGATGGGGAAAAAGAGTGTTGATAACCTACTTAGAGCTATAAAGGAAAGTAAGAAACAACCTCCTGAAAGACTATTGACCGCTTTAGGCATACCGCATGTTGGGTCAGAGATATCATCCTTACTATTGAATAAATTAGCCTCTATCGATAATTTAGTTGTCTGTAACCAAGAAACTCTCTTGAATATTCCTTCTATTGGTCCAAAAATATCTGAAAGTATTACTGAATACTTTAGTAACTTTGACAATCTTAATGTTCTGGAGAAGTTAAGGTCTGCGGGAGTAAATATGGTATCTGAAACCGTCTCCCGATCTGAGGGTATTCCTTTACTATCAGATCTTCGGTTTGTAGTCACAGGAAGACTAGATAATTACAGCAGAACCGAAATCCAAGATTTAATTAAGAGACACGGCGGAAAAGTTAGCGGTTCAGTTTCTAAAAGCACAAATTATTTATTAACCGGTCAAGATGGAGGCTCAAAACTAACTGAGGCTTCCAGGTTGGGAGTACAAATAATTTCAGAGAGCGAGTTTGAAACAATGGTGGTCAGTAATTGAACCTTTAATCAATTAATCACAATAGAAAACGCCTTCTGTGGGTAAGAAGTTTTCACTAGAAAAGGGAAGATGTAACAGTTGTTATCTGAACGCAAGGCGATTCGCCTGATGGATACTTATCGGAATCTGTTTTATACACCGTTATATGTAGCTGTAGCGGGAGGGTTTTTATACGACCAAGGGTTGGATGTTGTCTTTAGTACTGTCCCCGATAACATAGCTGCAACCGAATTGTTGAGGTCCGGAGGTGTTGATATTGTTCAGACTGGTATTAGTCGAAGCCTCATGGATCTCGACGAAGGTAGGGACGACGCGCCACTTCATATCGCCGAGATAAACCAGAGAGACGGATTTTTACTTTTATCCCGACAACCTGTAGAGGGTTGGGGTTGGAAAGAACTGGAAGGGTCTACATTAATTCCTATTGGTTTTACGCCTGTCCCCTGGAATCCTCTCAGGACTGTGTTGATAAATCATGAAGTTGATCTATCTGCCATCAAACTGATTAAAGGGATGTCAGCTATTGATGCCATAAATATATTTAAAAAAGGTGAAGCAGATTACCTACATATTCTTCATCCATATGCTCAGTCTTTGATTGACGATGGAATCGGACATTTGGTTGCTTCCCTGGGGCCAGAACTTGGATATATCTGCTACAGCTCTTTTGCGGTTGCTCCCGCGTTTATATCTGAAAACTCAGATACAGTGCAGGCGTTTGTTAATGGATTTCAGAAGGCATTGGAATGGATTCATGGAAACAAAGAGTCAGAAATAGCTGACAAAGTTTCATCTTTTTTTCCAAATAATTCCACGGGTGTCTTGGGGAGGGCAATAAGACAATACAAAGGCCAGCAAACTTGGCCTAAGAACGCTTTGATTGGTGAGGACGGCTATACCGCCATGCGAGACATACTCATCGAAGGTAGTCTAGTTGATGGTCGTTATCCCTACCAAAGGCTTGTGAGGCCAGAGTTTGCCCGTAATGCGCTTTCTAAGTAGGTAAAGTTGAACCTGCATATCCCCTATACATATGGTACGACCTCATTCAAAAAGAGTTCAAGCTGCCTAGCCTGGTCAAATGAGGCAAACCTCACAATTATTGTTTCGGCGCCGACATTTTCATAGGTTTTTATTCTGGTCAAAACCTCTTCAGGGGTTCCCCAAGGACCCCATCTTTCCTGCCATATATTGATCCCATAATATAATTTTAAAAACCGATCTGCCTCCTCGGTCAATTTTTCCTTTTTATCTCCGATATTTACTGTCATATAAAAGCTTTTCTCTAAACTTTTAAACTGAGTGCCCCTCTGCTCGCAATATTGGGACACTTTCTTTAGAGCCATCTCATATTCATCTGGAAAATCTGAGATCGATATTATCCCATCACCAAGGAGGACCCGTTCATACTGTCTTTCCAATTTGGATCGTCCATGGGCAGCAACCAAAACTGGTATTCCGTTGTTTTGAGGGGAAACTGGTTTAATTGAAATATCTCTTACGTCAAAATGTTCCCCTGAAAACGTGATCGTCTCTCCCCTAGTGAGGGGCTTAAAAATTTTGAGGGACTCTTCAAATCTACCAGCTCTCTTTCGAGGGTCCACTCCTACGTTATGCCACTCTTTCCTTTGAGCATCATTAAAGGCTCCGCCGACTCCCATGCCCAGCACAAGCCTGCCCTCTGATATCAAATCCAAAGTAGTCGCTACATGGGCAAGCTGAACGGGATGCCTTAATGAAGAAAGTAACACAGCTGTACCCAGTCTTATATTTTTTGTGCCAGCAGCTATAGCCGATAAAGCCGTGAAAGGCTCCAATCTAGGTTTTGCAGTTAGACTATCACCCACCCAAACAGAATCAATACCAGAATCCTCTACAGCTTCTGCCATATCAACGATCTCATCTATATTGGTAGGAAGAACATCCGTCATCAACAACCCCCTTGTAGGGAGTAACACACCTAGTTTAGTCATACTCAGACCCACTTTAACCAAATATTTTCAAATAATTCCAACATTTCCTAAGAATCCTTTTTCTCTGCGCTGACATTTTTTTAAATCATCTTCCGTATCAAGATCTATAAGTAATCCTGCTGGCCTGATCGATTCAAAAAGAATGCCATGGTCCACAGCATACTCATAATGCTTTCTATAACTATCTAAACCCAGCAAAGGAATCAGTTTAGTTTGATATGGAAAAAGAACACAGTTAGTGCCACCATCAGACTCAGATGCAACCAGCACTGCCAAATCGCCATTCTCTGAGCGATTAATTACTGAGTCAATATCTTCTGAGGTAACAAATGGAAGGTCCCCCGGCAAATATATTGTCCCATTGCCTGCTTGGGTGATCTCAGCAATGCCCGCCGATACATCAAAATTTAAATTCCCTGAATCTGAATTCAACCAATTGGCACCAATCTGTCTACAAATATCGGCCACTTCAAAGCCTCCACCAATTACATAAACATCACGGCTAGATGAATTCATTGAGGCTTCGAGAACCCTTTCCAATAAGGATATTATTAGTGCCTTCCTACTTGGCCCATCTAAAACATCAACCAGCCTAGATTTACCTTCACTAGGAATTTTCATCGGTATAAGTACAGAAAATTGATCCACTTATTTAGGCGCTTATCTCTAGTATGTATTGAGCCAATTGTTTTTTGTCCTGATCTGTTTCCATAATAGTCTGAGTTACAAAAACATCCATTCCCAAAGATTCTATCTCTTCCTTCAGAGCCACATCTTTTTCGTCAATAATGAATGTGTTGCAGAGCCCAACATATTGGCGAGCGACTCCCAGGGAGGATACATCGTGCCCAAGTTCCTTAAGCATCTTTGCAGCAGGGCCCTTGATCGCTTCCCCTCCCACAATGGGGCTAACGCCAATTGATCTTCCAGAAAACGACTCGATCAATTGTTTAAATCCTGGCACCGATAGGATTGGGGCAAGACTAACAAAAGGATTTGAGGGGCAGAACACCAATAAATCCATATTCATAACAGCCTGTCTCACCTCAGGGGTAACTGTGCAATTTGAGGACCCCTCAAAATCTATTGATTTGACAACCGGTTCACACTGATTTTTCACAAAATACTCTTGAAAGCTCATAACTCCGTCTTGAGTTTCCAATACTGTCTTTATGGAGCTGTCAGTCACTGGCAATATTTTATGCTCCACACCCAAAGATTTGGCTAATTGCTGACATACCTCTGACAATGTTTTTCCTTCATCTAACATTTTTGTGCGATAGAGGTGAGTAGCAAGATCTAAATCGCCCAAGTTAAACCAAGCATCAACGCCATATTCCTTCAGCCTTTCTAAAGTTCGAAATGATTCACTCACAAGGCCCCAGCCCATTTCAGAATTGGATACGCCTGCTAGGGTATACATCACAGTATCAAGGTCAGGGGAAACATGTAATCCATAGAAACGGTCATCATCCGCAGTATTGACCACGATTGTCAACTCATCAGAACCTAAAATATAAGAAAACCCAAGAGCCAACTTAGCCCCTCCAACCCCACCTGCCAATGCAACCACTGATTTCATCAGTACTTATCTCCTAAAACTTCGTAGACTTTTCAGAATTACTATATAACTCACACAATATAACTAACATGCTAAAATCCTTTCAACAACGGCGGATTACGACACACTGCACTTGCTTTGGAGAATTCTCATTCGCATCTCCCATCTAAGTCTTCTTAATTTTCGAAATTACGACAATTTGGAACTGGCGCTGCCTCTTGGTACGACAGTAATTCAAGGAGCAAATGGACATGGCAAAAGCAATCTGCTAGAAGCAATCTATATCATGGCCATTGCCAAGTCACCAAAAGTCACCACTGACAGAGAATTAATCAACAAATTCTCTGTTCTGCAACTCGAGCAACAAGAATTGAGTTACTCTAAAATCGGATGTGTTGCCGAACACATCAGGGGATCAGAAAATCTAGAGATTCATTATAGGTGCCAATTATCACAGAATATTCATGGATTTGTTGCACAAAAATTTATACGAGTTAACGGTTCTCCCAAAAGATCATCCGAGCTGGTGGGCATTGTTAACGCTGTTTTATTTAGCGTCGGTGATCTAGACCTGATATATGGTAGCCCTTCTGTAAGACGTAGATACCTTGACATACTACTTTCTCAAGTCGACAAGGAATATCTTCTGTCAATACAGCAGTATCAAAAAGCAAACACCCAGAGAAACCATCTTTTGAGATTAATACGGGACGGTTCCTCTTCGGTAAATGAACTAACATTTTGGGACCAACAATTAGCAGAAAATGCTGTAATCCTCACAAGAAAACGGCAAGAAGCCGTGGAAATCTTGGAAGGTACATCTCTTCCTTTTCATAGACTGATGGGCGGTAGCAATGAAAAAATGAGCATTCGTTATGCGAGGACAAATGTTCTCTCTGAAAACATAGATCTGGAAACTTTCATAAAGGATCTAGAACGGTCAAGAAGAAGAGACATAGCCCAAGGGTCTACAACCATTGGTCCTCATAGAGACGATTTAATATTTGAAATCGATAATATGGAAGCCTCGAAGTACGCCTCTAGAGGCCAGTCAAGAACGGCTATTTTAGCTTTGAAAATGGCAGAATCGGAATTTTTATATATCCGTAGGAGTACAAAACCTGTGCTATTGCTAGACGATGTAATGTCTGAGTTAGACCAAACACGCAGAGAACAGTTGGCAGAACACCTAAAGAAACACGATCAAGTTATTGTAACCACCGCTGAACTGAGCCACATTCCAGACTCATTTATAAATAGTTCCAATAGGTTGGAAGTCGTAAACGGCACCGTAAAAACAATTTAGAATTGAATGACAATGGAAATACAAAACCAAGAATCAATATCAGCTGCTGCCAAAATAATAGTTCAATCTCGGTATACCATAGCCTTGGTTGGTGCCGGATTATCGGTTGGAAGTGGAATACCAACCTTCAGAGGTGCTGGCGGATTATGGACAAAATTAGGCGAACCATCCAACAACGGGTACGAAAATTTTCTTGCCGACCCTAAAGCATGGTGGGACCAAAATCTAAATGCCAAAATAGATCCTGAAAGAACGAAATTTCGAGAGGCTATTGAAAAAGCAAAACCAAACCCTGGGCATTTAGCATTGGTGGATCTTGAAAAGATTTGTGTTTTGAAACACCAAATTACTCAAAATATAGACAACTTACATTACGTTGCCGGATCTAAGAAAATCACCGAAATACACGGAAATAGAACTAAATTACGATGTGTCGGTTGTGATATGAGATGGCATCGAGATGAATTTGACCGTATAACATTGGATTGGAAACAAACCCTACCTCCCAAATGTAATACATGTTTTGGAATCGTGAAACCAGACACTGTGATGTTTGGTGAACCCATACCGCTTTCAACCTTAAATACTTGTGTCGATGAAACTAGATTGTCCGACTGTATTTTGGTCATTGGGACTTCAGCAACCGTGTACCCTGCCGCTGGTTTCCCAAGGGAAGTTTTATCATCTGGTGGAAAAATAATAGAAATTAATCCTGAGGAGACTCCAATATCTCAAACAGCTACCGAGTCTATAAAAGGCCCCACAGAAGATTCTTTGCCAAAATTAGTAACCGAGATAAAGAGAATTATTGGCGATGACCCTACTACATAAATCGACCATATTCGCCGGCCTTTCACACATTACAGCCATGTTAGCGGGCCTATTATTGATCTTTTTTCCAGTAATAAGTGAATTCGAGCAAATAACAGATTCTGCCAATTTCACCCAACAATTCCAGACAAATAAAACAATATTTGAAGCGTTGGGGGCACAAGGTCTTTTCGTCATAATATTACCTTGGGTTTTATCGGGAGTATGTATTTTTTCTTCAATAATGGCGAAGTCTGCCAGCAACCGCCACAAGACTTTGATTCTTAGATGGAAATCTTACTCCTGGGCTGTCTCCGTTATTTTCATAGTCTTTATCCTCATAAGTATTTCATCCGTTGGAACGTTTTATATTCCGTCAGGTTTTTTTGCGATAGCTTCTTCTTTTTATAATCGATGAGGGAGTCAAATTGAAATACGACAAGATTGTTATAGGCGCAGGCTCTGCCGGGGCAGTTCTGGCATCTCGTTTGTCAGAGGACCAAAATTGTTCAGTTCTTTTAGTGGAAGCGGGTCCAGATTATCCAGATTTTGAAAACTTACCTTTTGATTTGAAACATGGATGGGGAACTGGGCCAGACATAGTTGTCGGCGGTATTCACGACTGGCAATTTACAGGTACAGCCTCCAAATTGTCAGAAAATATGCCCGTTCCTCGCGGAAAAGTAACGGGAGGCACTAGTGCCATAAATGGTCAGGTTTTTCTACGTCCACTACCAGAGGATTTTGAAAGATGGGTTGAATGGGGCAATGACAGGTGGAGTTTTAAAGAATGCCTGCCTTACCTCCTTAAAATTGAAACAGACCTAGATTATGACGGCGATTTCCACGGCCAAGATGGACCTATTTTGGTAAAAAGACATTCTCTGGATTCCTTAACTGATGACCAGTTGGCTTTTTACGAGGCTTGTAAATACTTGGGCTACAAAGAGACTATAGATCACAACCTGCCGGACTCAACCGGCGTCGGGCCATATCCTCTTAACAACCCTGATGGAATAAGATTCAGTACGGCTTTAGGTTACCTTTCTCAAAGTAGACATCGCTTAAATTTAACTATCAAACCAAATTGTGTCACCCAAAAAATCATATTTGATGGAAATGTAGCAACCGGTGTTGAGGTGATCAGTAACGGCGAAATGTTCAAGGTTGAAGGAACAGAGATAATCCTATCGGCGGGTTCAATAGCAACACCTCAAATTTTGATGCTGTCAGGAGTTGGTTCAAAAGAATACTTATCCACGTTCAACATAAGCGTAGTAAGTGACTTACCCGGAGTGGGAAAAAATCTTCGAGATCACCCAACAGTTCACACTACATGGAAACCTCATTATTCCTTCAACAAACCTGAACAAAAAATAGGTCCACAAAAAGTCGCCTTGCGATACACATCCCAAGATTCCAAATACCAAAACGACATGATCATGATTATGCGTTTCAGTCATGAAATAGGTGAC